>JABDPU010000044.1 GCA_013042625.1 Flavobacteriaceae bacterium
GTCATCGATGCCTTTTCACGTAAATGTTTAACCCGGGCACCAACTACAAAATCATAATCGACCTCTAAGATTGGATTTACTATACCGATCAGGTCTTCGGGATAATCGCTGTAATCACCATCAAGGAAAACAACGATATCTGGTTTAGGATTCTGCTCTGCAATGTATTCCATGCCTTTTAAACAGGCATGTCCATAGCCTTTTCTGGATTCATGAAGTACCGTTGCTCCGGCCTGACTTGCTGTTTCAGCCGTATTGTCGGTTGAGCCATTATTGACAACGATGATCTCCGATACAACGGAGGGAATTTCCTCTATGACCCTCGCAATGGAGCCTGATTCATTAAAGGCGGGAATAATAACCTTGATCAACGACATTAAAAAATTAATTAACTACAACCATTAATTATGGGTTGTTCAGAATAGAGAATTTTCTTGTGGCGAATGTATCACTTCTGATTCACTAATGCCATCAAATCAACATCATTTCCTAACAATACTTCCTTCGGATTAATTCGTCCTTCCATAGAGTCATTTTCAAGTTTTAAAACACCCCTCGGACAAACCGCTGCACATATACCACATCCAACGCAACTGGAACGAACAATGTTGGCGCCCTTCTGTGCATAGGCCCTGACATCAATTCCCATTTCACAGTAAGTAGAACAATTACCGCAACTAATGCATTGTCCGCCGTTGGTCGTTATTCTGAATTTGGAAAACAACCGCTGCTGAAATCCTAATATTGCAGCCATAGGGCATCCAAAGCGGCACCAAACCCGGCTTCCGAATATAGGATAGAATCCTGTGCCAATAACACCTGAAAAAATAGCTCCGATTAAAAAGCCATAGGTACTTCTTAAGGTTTCTGCTTCAAAGAGGAATATTTTACTGCCGCTACTAAAATTATGTAGGAAGATCAGTCCCATTATAATGAGGAAATAAGCAATTGCACCATAACGCGCATCTTTTCCCAGTTCGCTCCGTTTGAAGATCATGGTTAAGGCAAAAATTATAGAAAGAAAAAGTCCCACAAGGGCCAGGAAAACCTCTCTTGTTAACCAGTATTTCTCGGGATCATAGCCAAGGTAAGTATAAATGACAGCTGTTGTCATAAGGACCACAAACACCAAAACGCTATGAATCACCCAGCGCTCAATTTTCCAGGCCGATAATCGTTTATCACTAAGTTGCCGAAACGGATCCCCAACGGTCTCTGCCAGACCACCACATCCGCAAACCCAGGAACAATACCACCGCTTCCCGAATTTGTAAGTTAGAATTGGAGTGATCACAAATATGGAGAGCACACCAAAGATCAGCAAGGCCAGTCCAATATTCCCGGCATTGATGAACTCATCGATACGGTACTGTTCAAAATTGTAGTAGTTCAGAGGCCAGATATTTTTCAGATCGTAGTACGGCAGCTTAAAGGATTCGGAATTCAACCGGGCCATAAATTCAGGAATAAGAAAGGCAAAGGCCAACTGGAAAAACATGACCGACATAGTCCGAAGTCGCTGATAATGATTATGACGGTATTTCAGAATAAACTTATATCCGAAGATTAAAATTGCCACTGTGTACAGGGTTCCGTAAACAAACCATTGGCTTGCTGGCCCTCCATTCAGCAACTTGCTGAGCGGATCAAATAGTGCAACCAAACCCCTATTTGCATCGCCATCTGCTCCCAGCCCTAATACGCTGGGATAGAAGTAGAGGACGATATAAAAACCTGTCAGTAGGACCCCAGTTATCCATCCTACAATACCTCGTGATGATACCGATTTAAACCATACACCATCGTTTTTAATGCCTGCCAGTTTCTTTAGATATAGTTCATTGGCAAAAACAATTGTTCCAATGGAGATCAAAATTAAGGCCACGGTTAATACCAGCCCTGTATTTGAAAAATTCACATTTAAAAATGCCAGCAGCAAAATTCCCAGGCCTGCAAGGCCAAGAGTAAGTGCGATCTTTTGCTTGATATTCAATCCACGGTAATCGGGATTAGACAGTGAAAAGCTTTGTGCAGTAGTCTTATCCATATCAGGCGTTTTGAAATTCATGGTTATAGGCTTTCAGAATATCACCTTCAAATCTGCTGTAGAATTCAGGGTCAAAATTAGCCGCGGATAAATTGCTTATAACGAAGTCTGCATCGCGCTCTTCTGTCAGCCATCTATCGAATACCTCGTGGCGCATTCGTATTCCGAAGGTATTGATACCAAGAAACTTCAATGAATTTTTATCATAGCAAACTGTTATACATTTGGTGTCGTCCTCATGCTTCCAGTGGAAATGGGCTTCATTTTCACGAGTTTTGGCGAACACCCAGCCATAGGTTTGATACTCGATATCAAAAAACTTGGCCGAGTTAAACCAATGCCCCGGATTATATTTTAACCTGTTCCCACAAATGGTCTGAGCAACTGTTTCTCCCATCATTCTTCCGGTATACCAAACCGCTTCAACTGTTCTTCTTTCTCCTATCGCTTCCTGCTGTTCAGCACAATCACCAATGGCATAAATATCTTTGACATTGGTTTCAAGGTATCTGTTGACAAGTATGCCGCGATTGGTTTCTATTTCTGAATCTTTGATGAAATCAATATTCGGAGAAACTCCTGCGGTAAGGCCAACAAAATCACAGCCGATCTCCTCACCGGTTTCGGCAATGACCACAGCACGTGCTTTGCCATTTTCATCGGATAATACTTCTTTAAGATTCACCCCCAGTCTTAAATCGATAT
>JABDPU010000236.1 GCA_013042625.1 Flavobacteriaceae bacterium
CATCGATATTGCAAAACTCATCATCGAGAATAGCCTCCATTGCAGGAGGAACCAAAACATGAGAAACCAATATGGAATAGTTGGGCAGATTCAATTTTTTAGCTTGAATCACTGATAAGGCATTGGCGGGTGCAGTTGTTTCAAACCCAACTGCAAAAAAAACAACCTCTTTTCGCGGATTATCTGCTGCAATCTTTACGGCCTCAAGCGGAGAATAAAGAATTCTGAGGTCGCCGCCATCAGCTTTGGCTTGCAGCAGGCTCTTTTGACTGCCGGGTACCCTTATCATATCGCCAAATGAACATACAATTACACCTTCCTCGAGAAGTTTTATGGCCTGATCGATTAAAGAAACCGGGGTCACACAAACGGGACATCCGGGACCATGGATCATCCTCACCTTTTTTGGCAAAAGGTCTATTATCCCGTTCTTCACAAGGCCATGAGTTTGCCCTCCACAAACCTCCATGATATTCCAGGTCTGGCTTACCTCCTTCTCTATTTTGTTGAGAACCGATTTGGTAGCTTCAAAATTCCTGTATTCACTCAGATATTTCATGTTTCAGGCATTGATTTGATTGAGATGATAAACCATTTGTCCGAACGGAATATTCTCATCATTAGGGGCTAAATTAACATTAAAAAATAACTCGAATTCCTCCGATCCTAATTCTAAAAGCATATCTACCAAAACTGAATTCTGAAATACCCCTCCGCTACAGGCAATAGCGGATATAGAATTTTGCCGGGCGATATCAAAGACCAGCTTGGCAAGTGTATAAATAAACTTAAGGAAAACATCCTTATTACTATTCCCTTTGAGGAGATCTTCAACAATTTCGGCAATCAGTAATTTTCCACATGGATGACCATCTTCATTCAAAATTTCATAGGCAGATAATTCCGAGATCTCATAATCATCTAAGAGGTTTTCCATGAGAATGGCCGCTTCGCCCTCGTAAGTATTATAGTCACATAATCCTGCTGCTGAGGCCACGGCATCAAAAATACGCCCAACCGAAGATGTTTTTAGCTGATTGGTTTCTTTTAATCGAGAGTAAATTTTGAATTCTTCTTCTGAAAATTTTTCTTTAATAACATCATAATGCCGTTCACTCAATAAGGTTAGCAGGGACAATCGTGGTTCTTTCGACATTTTATCGGAAGCGAGCCAGTTGAAGTATGAGAAATGAGTTAGACGCGAAATCTGATGATCATTATAGGTAAAAAACTCACCACCCCAGATCTGCTTATCATCTCCATATCCTGTACCGTCCCAAATCACTCCAAGAATTGGTTTATTTCTCTTCAAAAGGTCATGTTCACCAAGCACCGACGCAAAATGTGCTACATGATGCTGTATGGGTTTAATTTCAGCTTGAAACTCTGTCGCTAAGCTCCGCCCTATATTAGTGCATATATAATTCGGATGAGAATCGACCAGGATGGTCTCAGGTTCATTTTCAAAAATGTTCACCATGGTTCGAACGGTTTCCTCATAGCGACTTACCACTTCAAACCGCTCCAGGTTACCCAGGTATTGGCTTATATAAAGAAAATCATTGGGCAAAATGGCCATAGCACTTTTCAATTCCCCTCCCATGGCCAGGGTACATTTATCAGAACTTGGCATATGGCCGTAATGATTTGGTGCGAATCCTCTTGAACGCCGGAATACAATTCTCTGTGCTGTTTTTTTACTGAATTTAATTACAGAATCATCCTGTGGATTCAAAATATCAAGATTATGATGAATGAAATAGTCAGCAACTTGCCCTAACACATCAAGTGCCTCATTTTTTTCCCTTAAAATCGGACTGCCATGCAGGTTGCCACTTGTGGCCACGACCGGTTCATCATGATGATCAGCGAAAATCTCAAGAAGTCCTGAATAGGGTAACATTATTCCCATTTGATTCAGTCCGGGTGCCAGGCTCTCACATTCCAAATCACCCGAATAGCCATTCATTTGGACAATAACAATAGGTCGTTCATTCGATACCAGCTCTTTTGATTCAGCCGGCGTCAATACGAAATCAGAAGAAAGAGATTCAAGGGATGGATACAGAATGGCGAAGGGTTTTGTTGGTCGTTTTTTTCTTTGACGCAATTCCAGAATACTTTCCTTATTGGAGGCATCACAGCAAAGTAGATAACCTCCGGTATTTTTGATGGCAATGATTTTCCCCGCTGAAATCAATTCGGAAGCTCGGCTAAAGATTTTATCATTATCGACCTCAAGGACTTTACCATCATTATCTGTTAGCTCAAGCATGATCCCGCATTCAGAACATGAATTGGTCTGGGAGTGAAAGCGACGATTGGATGGATCTGTATATTCAGAATTACAATCATTGCACATCCTGAAAGAATCTATGCTTGTATTATGCCTTTCAAATGGGAATCGTTTGGTAATTGCCCAACGCGGTCCGCAATTGACGCATGTGGTAAAAGGATAACCGAAACGTCGGTTTGATTTATCTGAAATCTCATTTGAGCAATCCTGGCAAATGGCAAAATCGGGAGTCAGTTGCAGGTTGAGTTTATCATTTTTTTCAGAAGGAATAATTTTGAAATGAGGAAAGGATTTATATTCAGAATGTTCAATCCTATGATCGTTAATTCTCGAGACCGGGGGAGGATTTTTTATTAATTCGGAATAAAAATCTCTAACATTATTTTCCTTTCCTGTGACATAAATTATAACGCCTTCCTCGTTGTTGGAAACCGAGCCCGTCAAACTAAATTCAGTGGCCAAATTATAGACATACGGCCTGAATCCTACACCCTGAACCTGACCGTTAATAGTAATCTTGAACGTCTTTACCATAGACGGACTAAATTAGTAAAATGCGCGTATTGATACGGTCAAATTTGATCAAAGAATTGTAAATTCGAAAAAATATTGATTCATGCATGAAATGTCAGTGGCCCTGAATATTGTTAAAATTTCTGAGGATAAGGCCAAAGCTGAAAACATCGAAGCATTTTCAGCGATTGACCTGGAAATCGGAAGCCTGGCAGGTATAGAATTGGATGCCCTGAAATCGGTATGGCCTGCAGCTATAAAAAATAGCGCTCTTGAGTCTGCCGAGATGAGAATAATCGAAATTAAGGCACAGGCAAACTGCCGCTCCTGTAACACAGAATTTACTGTCGATTTTCTCTATGATAATTGCCCGTCTTGCGGTAGTTTTCAAAAGCATATCATATGCGGACAAGAGCTTAGAATCAAAGCTCTTGAAATTCCCGATTGAATATAAAGAATCTTATTAAACCACCATTTATTCACCTGGTTTAAGTACAAAATTTATTAACTACAAATTCGAATAAAAGTCGCCCAGAACATGACTAATATCATAGGGGAGATTGCATAGACTGGATACTTTTGTTACAGATTATAATCTTCTTTTTATGATGCAAATCAATCCTATTGATCGCAGTCGACTTCTGGACATGGCATGGGAAGTTCAGCGAAAGAAAAGACATATCGGGCGTGATGATATTACCAAAATCGCCCAGGAAATGAACCTGTCAAGAATGGAGGTTGAAGGCGTCATCACCTTCTATCATTTTTTCCATAGAAAACCGGCAGGAAAATTCACCATTTACTTAGACGATTCGGTGATTGCCAGGCAATCTGGTTATGATGAAATTTTGAAAGCCTTTGAAAAGGAATTGGGAATCCCAATAGGTGGTGTTACCCAAGATGAGTTATTTGGGTTTTTCAGAACACCTTGTATGGGTTTATGTGACCAGGAACCAGCCTGTCTTATCAATTTTGTGCCCTTTATCAATTTAACACCAGAAAAGGTTTCAAAAATCATAAATGACCTGAGAGGTGGAACCAAGCCATCAAAGATTTGTGATACACCAAAAAGCACAGTGCAGTATACTCCTGAGGTAGATAAGACCGTATTTTTTAAACCATATAATAATTTTAGTGCACTGGAGCAGTTGAAGTCATTAGATCCTGAAACAATAATTGATTTCGTCAAGTCTTCAAATCTAGGTGGATATGGCGGAGCTTTCTTCCCAACAGGATTGAAATGGCAATTCTGCCGAAATAATGAATCGGATGCAAAATATGTGATCTGTAACGCAGATGAAGGCGAGCCTGGAACATTCAAGGATCGGGTGATCATGGAAGAAATGCCCGAATTGATGATCGAAGGTATGATCTTCGCAGGATATGCAGTTGGTGCCGAAGAAGGAATTATCTATCTGAGGGCAGAATACCGCTACCTAAAGAAAAAAATTGAAAAGCTTCTGGAAAAATACAGAAGTAAAGGATACCTCGGTAAATCAATTGCAGCAAAGGAACCATTTGATTTTGATATCAGGATTCAACTGGGTGCAGGCGCGTATGTATGTGGGGAAGAAACAGCTCTTATTCACTCTATGGAAGGTCTGAGAGGTGAACCCGGAACCAAAGAATATTTCCCGGTCGAGCGTGGTTTTAAAGGCAAACCAACAATAGTGAACAATGTGGAAACCCTTGCCGCCGTGCCGAGAATCTTCGAAATGGGATTGGAAAAATGGTTATCACTCGGAACTGAAAAAACACCAGGCACAAAATTACTCAGTGTTTCCGGCGATTGTAAAAACCCCGGAATATATGAGATTGAATGGGGAATGAATATGAGGGAATTCATCGAACTGACGGGAGCTGATAATCCAAAGATGATTCAATTCAGTGGACCATCCGGAACTTGCCTATCAGAAGCAGATTTCGACAGGAATATCTGCAGGGAAGATTTAATCTGTGGCGGTTCGGTTATGTTCTTTAACCAGGACCGTGACCTGCTGCATATCTTGAAATCTTACTCCAATTTCTTCGTAGAAGAATCATGTGGTATATGTGTTCCTTGTCGGACTGGAAACTTCTTGCTGAATAAAAAAATTGAAAAATTGATCTCAGGTCATGGCGAGAAGAAAGATCTCAATGACATCAAAGAATGGAGCCACATTATTACTACAACGAGCAGATGCGGACTTGGACAGATGTCTTCCAACTCCCTGGAAGATGTGATAGAGAAATTCCCTGAGGTATTTAAAAAAAGCTTATCAGAGAATACAGACTTTAATAAAGCCTTTAACCTTGAAGATGCGATTGCTGAGTATGACACCATTATTAACGAAATGACCGCAGATTATGAATAATATAGCAACCAACACAGAAATGGTCACTATTTCTATAGATGGCAAAGCCATCCAGGCTGAAAAGGGTCAGAATTTGGTTGATGTAGCTAAGAAAAATGGAATTTATATACCAACACTTTGCTACTTCCGCGAACTCAATCCGTTGGGAACCTGCAGGATTTGTACGGTAAAACTGAACGGCAAGCATACAACAGGTTGTACGGTGAAAGTCGATGAAGGTATGGAGATTGAAGTCAATACTCCTGAGTTACTGGATAACAGGCGAGCAATTATTGAAATGCTTTATGCCGAAGGAAATCACTTCTGTCCGTCCTGTGAAAAAAGTGGTAATTGCGATATGCAGAATCATGCCTATGACATGGGATTGACCGTTACCCGTTATCCACATGTTTTCAGCGATAAAATTGTTGATTTTACTCCCGAGCGGATGATCATGGAATCAAACCGATGCATCCTCTGTAAACGATGCGTTGAGGAAATAAAAACCGCTGAAGGAAAGGATGTATTCTCATTTGTACAGCGCGGAGTAAAAACCAGGGTTCAAATTGATTATGAGCAGGAAAAAGAGCTAACTGAAGCCGAAGCGCTTCATGCCATGAATATTTGTCCGGTTGGCGCTATCCTGGTCAAAGGTATGATCCAGGAACAACCTTTCGGTGAAAGAAAATATGATTTACTTGGTAAAGATATCAAGGCTTCTCCCGATAGTTGTATTGTGAGGAATGAAGATGAAAAGTTCATCGTTGCCACAACCTCATTAGCCGGATGCTTCGGTTGTCATATGTCATTGTTAGACATCGATACTGAAATTCTGGACATGATCGATATTGTTGAGTTCAACAAGTCACCACTTACTGACATTAAGGACTTCTCAAAACGTTGTCATGTCGGATTAATAGAAGGTGGATGTGCCAATTCAGAGAATGTTGAGGTCTTACGAGAATTCCGTAAAAGATGCGATATCCTTGTGGCATTTGGCGAATGTGCCATCATGGGAGGTATCCCTGCCATGAGAAACTTTGTACCCTTAGAAGAATGCCTGGAAGAGGCTTATCTGAATGGTGTCACAACAGAGATCGGTGCCAATATTGTTCCGAGCCACGAAGACATCCCGAAAATCCTTAATAATGTTTACCCCTGTAACGAAGTGGTAAAAATCGATTATTATATTCCCGGATGCCCGCCTAATGCACAGCATATCTGGAAAGTAGTTAAGAGTATCTTATTGTGTGAAGATTATTCGATCGCACATGATGAATTTAAATATGATTAAAAGGGAGATTCTCCCCATTAAGTATGAGGTAGTTATCATTAAAAAAACAAATTATGTCTCAAAAATTAGTCATAGATCCTGTAACCCGAGTCGAAGGACACGGTAAAGTAACCATACATCTCGATGATCAAAATAAAGTTAAGGATGCATTTTTCCATGTTGTGGAATTTCGTGGTTTTGAACGCTTTATTCAGGGCCATCCATATTGGGAAGCCCCTGTGATGGTTCAGAGGTTATGCGGTATTTGTCCCGTGAGTCACCACCTTGCTGCGGCAAAGGCCATTGACCAGATAGTAGGCATAGATCCTGACGATCTCTCCCTTCCCGCACAAAAAATCAGGAAGTTGCTTCATTTCGGACAAGTATTCCAATCGCATGCTTTACATTTCTTCTACCTCGCATCTCCCGACCTGTTGTTCGGATATAATGCCGATCCGGTAAAACGAAATGTCGTAGGTGTGGCCATGGAATATCCCGTCTTAGCTAAGAAAGGCATACTGATGCGAAAATTCGGGCAGGAAATTATCAAACTCGTAGCCGGGAAACGAATCCATGGTATTTCAGCCACCCCGGGTGGTGTCCATAAGAAAATCTCAGCCAAGGAACGTACATACTTCCTTGACGGCAAGGATATTCCTTCAATAGATACCATGATTGAATGGTCTAAAGAGATCATTGATTTTATCAAAACTTATCATGAGAAAAACAAGTTCTTCCTGGATACCTTCGCGGCATATCCATCAGGGCATCTCGGACTAGTTAAAAAGGACAATGGATTTCTCGACTTGTACGATGGCCATTTAAGGGCATTGAATTCCGAAGGAGAACTTATTCTGCCTGATATTCCTAACGAAGACTACAGTCAGTATTTCTATGAAGGTGTTGAAAAATGGTCATATCTGAAGTTCCCATACCTAAAACATATCGGACGTGAGAAAGGTTGGAACCGTGTAGGCCCATTGGCCAGAATAAATGTATGTGACGGAATAGAAACCCCTTTGGCAGAAAAAGAAAGACAAGAATTCATGGCCATAACAAATGGTAAGCCAAACAATATGACCATGTATACCCATTGGGCCCGACTGATTGAAATTCTGTACTGTGCGGAAATGATGAAACAGTTGCTTGAGGATGATGATATATTGAGTACAGACCTCCAGAGAAAAGGTGAGAGACGAAATGAAGGTATAGGAATTATAGAAGCCCCTCGCGGTACTTTGATCCATCACTATGAAGTAGATGATAAAGACCGGATAACACGTTGTAACTTAATTGTTTCAACTACCCACAATAATGAAGCCATGAACCGGGCCGTACGATGGGTTGCAAACAACGAAATAAGTGGTAAGCCTAAAGTTACTGAAGCTATGCTGAATGCAGTTGAAGTGGCTATAAGGGCATATGATCCTTGTTTGAGTTGTGCGACTCATGCACTCGGTCAAATGCCTCTTGAAGTATCATTGTTTAATCATTACGGCGAATTGATTCATGAAAAAAGAAGGTAACAAAGTCCTGATTCTCGGGATAGGGAATGTAGGACGACAGGACGATGCCCTTGGATGGATGTTTTTAGAATATCTGGATACAGAGCATTTTTCTTCGGTGGATATTGAGTACAGATATCAATTACAAGTTGAAGATGCCGAGCTGATCGGGTCTTACGACCGAATATTATTTATTGATGCCTGTAAAACGGAAATAGACCGTGGCTTTTTTATGAAGCCATGCGTTTCAAGTGATAAACACAGTTTCAGCACACATTCACTATTGCCAGAAACGGTCATGCACCTTGCAGGATCATTGTATGAAAATATTCCGGATGCCTTTGTGATGGGTATACAGGGCTATGAATGGGAATTGGAAATGGGTGTTTCAGACATGGCATATCAGAACTATCTTAATGCTTTAAATTTCTTCATAGAGAACTATGATGATTTCATCGATATTAAAAAAGAATTCACAAACCACGTGTTGATCTAATACAATTTATTAAATACAATTAAACGATATGGAAAATTCATCTAAGCTGGTAACTTGCACTGATGTAACCGGCAATCCGGCTCCTCTGGGGCTAATGGGATTCGGAATGACTACTGTTTTACTGAATATTCATAACCTGGGGGTCTTTGAATTAAGTGCCATGATTCTCGCAATGGGAATTGCTTATGGCGGACTGGCTCAAGTTATTGCCGGTATTATGGAATGGAAAAAGGGCAATACCTTTGCAACTACAGCCTTTATATCCTATGGTTTCTTTTGGCTTTCACTGGTTCTCCTCATCTTACTTCCTAAAATGGGATTAGGTAGTGAACCGAGCAACATAGCCTTGGCCACCTACCTCATTATGTGGGGTTTGTTTACAGGAGTGCTGTATATAGCAACACTGAAATTAACCCGTGCCCTGCAATTCGTATTTCTTTCATTAACCATTTTGTTTTTCCTATTAGCTATCGGCGATATTACCGGAAATAGCACCATCAAATTGATTGCTGCTATCGTAGGCGTTATCTGTGGGTTTTCAGCAATTTACACCGGATTAGCACAAGTGATAAATGAGGTATATAAAAAAGACATACTCCCTTTATAATTAAGGAAGTCATTATTGAAATTATCTGATTAATCAGCTTGAATATTTGATTATATTTGAAGTAATAAACTATTGAACCATGTGTGGAACCTGTGGCTGCGGAACTGAAGAAGGTGGTGTGAAAATACTCCACCTGCACGACGAACATAATCATGAGCATGATCATGAACACCAGCATGATCATCATGGACATCATCATGATCATAATCACGATCATCATCATAGTCATCATAAAAAAGTGATTGAGGTGGAACAGGATGTTCTTCACCACAACGAATTACATGCTCAAAGGAATAAAGGCTATTTTGAAGCGAAGAATATACTGGCTTTAAACCTGGTCAGTTCTCCAGGTTCAGGCAAGACAGCCATACTCGAGCGTACACTTACTCATTTTAAAAATAAAATTCCCTGTTATGTGATCGAAGGTGATCAGCAAACTATGAATGATGCCCGGAGAATTGCAGAAACCGGAACTCCCGTTATTCAGATCAATACCGGGAAAGGATGTCACCTGGAAAGTGACATGGTATATAGGGCCGTGCAGGAGCTGGAAATGAAGGACCATTCCATATTAATGATTGAAAATGTTGGGAACCTGGTTTGTCCGTCCATGTTCAACCTGGGAGAATCCAAAAGAATTGTGATCATCAGTACTACTGAAGGTGAGGATAAGCCGCTGAAATACCCGGATATGTTTTACACATCCGATCTTTGTATCATCAATAAGACAGACCTTCTGCCCTATTTAGATATCAATATTGAAGAACTGAAAAACAACGCCTTGAAAATCAATCCGAATCTCAAATTCTTTGAATTATCAGCAACCAAGGGAGATGGTTTAGATGCCTGGTATTCCTGGTTGAAAAAAGAATTTAAAGGCGTTTAAAATCAAATCTTTCTGTTACCTACCTTGCGATTCAGGGTAAATTATGTCACTCTGAACTTGAACCTGTCACTCCGGACTTGATCCGGAGTCCATACTAAGGTCGTAAAGAACTTGATTCAGAGTCCATGTCATTCTGAACGAAGTGAAGAATCCCTTGGGCCTGACAATAGATTCTTTACTATTTTAGACGTAAGTGGATTAATATCGAGTTTTCAAATTCGAAATGTTAATAAGAAACGGCCTGTTCTTAATAACTAATTTTGCACGCCAATCATCTTTTGAATAATTTTATTCGTCCGTCAAACCGACATTTGCTATAATTCAACAAATAAATTTTTGGAGCTTACTTCTCTAATATATGAAGAGAGGAGTTGAAAAGAACTAAATAAATAGCGCAGGTTGCACTCCCTATGCAACGCTTTTATTTAATCAACTTTAGCTCAATGAAATCCTTTAGGATAGAAAAAAAGGTTTCAGCGTCCAATAAAACTTCAGCATCAATAAGCTTGTCTGATCTGGCTAATCTATGTGTAACTTCTAAAAATCAATTAATTACTCTTTATGATTTGAATGAGAATAAATTTCTCTGCGGAAGTCCTGCCATTCAATCCTTGTTGGGTGATCTTTATATTAAACTTAGGTCAAAAGGTTGGACTTTTT
>JABDPU010000295.1 GCA_013042625.1 Flavobacteriaceae bacterium
TCGTGGCATTTATGGCCTTTGGAATATCATTAAGCACGGGAAGAACAAAGGTTGAATTCTTTCCTGATAACAAGCCCAATCAAATCATCGTATACATCGAATATCCTGAAGGCACCGACATCGATAAAACCAACAGGATAACTGAAGACATTGAAAAAAGGGTTTTCAAAATACTTAATGAAGCCACCTATATAGATGACCAATATAATTTTATGGTAGAAAGCGCCGTCTCCCAGGTTGGTGAAGGTGCCGGAAATCCAATGACAGATGGCGGATCAGCTTCAGAAATGCCTCACAAAGGAAAGATTACAGCCTCCATGAGGGAATTTAAATATCGACGAGGACAGGATAGCGAACTGCTTCGTCAGAAAGTGCAGAAAGACCTGGTTGGTATTTATCCTGGTGTTTTAATCTCAGTAGAAAAGAATGCCGACGGGCCACCAGCCGGTGCTCCTGTTAATATTGAAATTGAAGGGGATGATTATAATGAACTTATAGTCACTGCTGAGCGTATGAGAAATTTCATCAATTCAAAGAATATCGGTGGTATTGATGAGCTCAAGATAGACGTGAGCAAAGACAAACCGTCAATGCAGGTTGAGATCGATCGCAAAAAAGCCGGTGAACTCGGAGTTAGTTCGTCCCAGATCGGAAACCAACTTAGAAATTCCATCTTTGGTGCCAAGGCAGGCGTTTACAAAGAACAAGGCGAGGACTATGACATATATGTCCGTTTCAATGAAAACATCCGGTATAACAGGAGTGCACTTTTTGATCAACGCATAACCTTCAGGGATATGGCATCGGGACAGATCAGGGAAATCCCAATTTCTGCCCTGGCCAGTCCATCGAATACCTCCGGGTTCAGTGCTATTAAACATAAGGATGTAAAACGAGTTGTTACGCTTTATTCGGCCTTAGCTCCCGGATATTCAGATGCAGGTGCTGTTGTGAGCCAGGTTCAGAATGAAATGAAGAATTTTGAGGATCTGCCTGCCGGAATCAAAATTGATTATACCGGACAGATCGAAGAACAAAACAAACAACAAAGTTTTCTGAATGGCGCATTCATTACAGGGTTGGGCCTGATCTTCTTTATTTTGATCTTCCAATTCAATTCGGTCTCAAAACCGGCCATAATCATGCTGGCTATATTCTTAAGTCTGATTGGTGTTTTTGGCGGACTGGTCATTTTTGAAATGTCATTTGTAATAATGATGACCATGATGGGGATCATTGCATTAGCCGGAATTGTAGTTAATAACGGGGTTGTTCTTCTTGATTATACCCAGTTACTGATCGATCGTAAAAAGGTTAAAAAGAACGTTGATGAAGCAGAATATTTAGACCAACCCGATCTGTTAGAATCTATCATTAAAGGTGGGAAGGCGCGTTTAAGACCTGTACTTCTGACTGCCATAACCACCATATTCGGGCTGATACCTTTGGCCATTGGATGGAATATCAATTTCTTTACCCTGATGAGTGATCTTGATCCTAAGATCTATATCGGTGGTGACAATGTTATTTTCTGGGGGCCGCTGGCATGGACCGTTATTTTCGGACTGCTGATCGCCACTTTCCTTACCTTGATAATTGTACCTGTCTTATTTTATCTTATTACCAAATTAAAAATGTGGTTGAAAAATAGATCGGCTTCAGAAACGATTGAAGCCCCGCAAAATCTCGCTCTGGACAAGTAGTGAATATGTACAAAAGCCCTGATATTTATATCCGGGCTTTTTTATTATTCCTCGTATTACTTCCTTAAATTTGCAGTCGCAAGAAACCAGCCTTGCTGCCGCATTTAAAGATTAAATTATGTACAGAACACATAACTGTGGAGAATTAAATAAATCCCATATTGGTTCAACCGTAACACTTGCCGGTTGGGTACAGAAAATCAGGGACAAAGGATTTATGGTTTGGGTCGATTTACGCGACAGGTACGGTATTACCCAACTGATCTTTGACGAGGAACGTACTTCGAAGGAGAATCTTGAACTGGCTCACAAACTCGGACGTGAATTTGTGATACAGGTTGAAGGAGCTGTAATTGAACGGGCTTCAAAAAATCCGAACATCCCAACCGGAGATATTGAAATTCTCGTGGAGAAGCTCAACATTCTTAACGAATCAATCCTGCCTCCTTTTACCATTGAAGATGAAACCGATGGAGGGGACGAATTAAGGATGAAATACAGATATCTTGACATCAGGAGAAATCCGGTGAAAGAAAGCCTGATCTTCAGACATAAGGTTACCCAGGAGGTGAGAAAATATTTGTCTGATCAGGGTTTTATAGATGTTGAAACTCCATACCTAATTAAATCTACTCCTGAAGGAGCGCGGGACTTTGTTGTTCCCAGCCGGATGAATCAAGGACAGTTCTATGCACTCCCGCAGTCGCCTCAAACCTTTAAGCAATTGCTTATGGTTGGTGGACTGGATAAGTATTTTCAGATTGTAAAATG
>JABDPU010000302.1 GCA_013042625.1 Flavobacteriaceae bacterium
GAGACAGTGCGGTATTACCAGCCATAAAGTCAACCACCTGTTCACGAGTCCAGCCCTTGGCGTGAATTCCGGTATCAACAACCAATCGGCATGCCCTCCACATTTCATAGGTCAGCTTTCCAAAGTGTTCATAGGGTGTGGTATACATACCCATTTCATCTGCCAAAAACTCGGTATATAAACCCCAGCCTTCCCCATAAGCCGACAGGTAAAGATTTTTCCTGAATTGGGGAATACTGTCACCCAATTCACTATTAAGTGCACCCTGCAAATGATGACCCGGAACGGCTTCATGAACGGTTAATGAAGGTAATGTATATAGTGTACGGCTTGGCAAATCATAAGTGTTTACCCAGTAATAGCCGGGATCGGTACTGCTTGAAGGTGGAACATAGCGCCCGCCTGTATATTTAGGAGCAATCGCATCAGGTACCGCTGCCACGCCATAGGGTTTTCTTGGCAGGGTTTTAAAGAAACGCGGTAATTGTTCATCGGCTCGTTTTGCCATATCCCTGGCTTTCATCAATAGTTCTTCAGGTGTTTTGGCGTAAAACTGAGGATCGGATCGGAGGAAACTAAGAAATTCCGGAAAGCTGCCTTCAAATTCAACCTCCTTGATGATCTCCTCCATTTGGGCTTTGATTCTTTCTACTTCACCCAGACCGATATTATGGATATCATCGGCGGAATAAGATGTGCTTGTGGTATAATAGTTAATCCGGTTCTGATAGTATTCTTCGCCACCCGGTGTTTCAGAAACACCAATGGAAGTTCTCGTTCCTGGTAAATATTCTGAATCAAAAAACTGCCTTATCTTCTTAAACTGAGGAATAACGCTCGCCTCAATAGCTTCCTTTGCAGCAACTATAACCGAATCTTTCTGCTTGTCCGACATATCGGAAGGAAGATTCATGAATGGTGAATAGAAATAACTCTTGGAATAGTCATCAACGATATGGTCATTATAGGTCGTTTCATAGCCGTTGAAAATCACCCTGGGTTGAGACACACCTTTTTTCAGGCCTTCCCTGAGATTAACTAAATGCTGATCCACATATCCCGGAATCGCATTTAGTTTGTTTAAATAGTTTTTTACTTTTTTATAACTGGTCAATGGCCTGACCATATACGGTAAACTCGAATGAAAACCAGCATCGGAAAGCAGAGGATTGAGATAGCGCTCATATTTATAGTAATCTATGGTCTCCTGGAGAACGTAGGGCAATAAATCAAGCGATATTCCTTCAGTTTCCGTTAATTGCTCCCGATCGATATCCTGTAGTTTATCCATAAGTCCCTGGGAGAAATCTGCCTCTTGTTTATAGTATTCCGCAGTAAACAATCCAAGCGGATAAATGCTGTCATTGTATCCTTCATGTTCCTGATACTCGTTGATAATCGCATTTAGTTGATCACTGACTGCATTGGTTTTCTCTCCGGAGCATCCAATGATAATGGGCGCAAATATCGCTATCAGAATTAGCTTGAATACCTTCATGAATTTATAGTTTTTGATTGGTTGGTTCGCCATTAACCAGGCGAGTAATGTTCAATGGATTACTGTTTTTTAGCTCATCAGGTAATAATTCATCGGGCCAGTTCTGATAGCTAAACGGCCTCACCCAACGTTCTATGGCGTGTCGGCCTACAGCAGTGAAACGGCTATCGGTAGATGCCGGGTAAGGTCCGCCATGCAGCATAGCCGGTGCCACTTCAACTCCTGTTGGAACCCCATTAAAGATTATACGCCCCACCCTGTCACCCAAGGATTCCACAACTTGGGAATAATCCTTGATCTCATCCTCATATGAGATGATGGTTCCCGTAAGCTGACCTTCAAGTTCTCCCAGTATCTTAGCGAGTTGTTCTGAATTTTCGCATTGAACAATCATTGAAAACGGACCGAATATTTCCTGATGCAAAGATGGATTCTGAATAAAGGTATTCCCATCTACAGTGGTTATGGCCTGCCTGGCATAATTGACTGCGACATCATCGGGATACTCCATGATGATATTAAGATTAGATTCCTGCTTCATCAATCCTTTCTTTTTCTCATAGGCTCCAATAATATTAGGGTGTAACATACAAGTCGGCTCGATATGAACAATTTCTTCAGCAAGATCATTGACGAATTCTGAAAGGTCCTGGCTTTTTATTCCAAGTAAGAGTCCCGGATTAGTACAGAACTGACCAGAACCCAGGGTGATCGATTGAGCATAGGCTTTTGCCCATTTATCTTTTTGAGTTTTAAGAGCATCAGGAAGAATAACAACGGGATTAATACTACCCATTTCGGCAAATACCGGGATAGGCTCAGACCGTTTAGCTGCTTCATCAAATAAAGCTCTTCCGCCGGCTATGCTTCCGGTAAATCCTATGGCTTTTACCTCTGGATGCCTAACCAGTTTTACTCCAACTTCAATTCCTGCGCTATTTAGATTAGAAAACACACCATCCGGCATTCCGGTTTTTTGAGCTGCTGAACTAATTGCTGTTGCTACCAGTTCACCAGTACCTGCATGCATAGGATGCGATTTAACTATAACCGGACAGCCGGCAGCCAGAGCAGAAGCAGTGTCTCCACCTGCGGTTGAATATGCAAGGGGAAAATTGCTGGCTCCAAAAACTACAACAGGACCAAGAGGCACCCGCATCTTTCTAAGGTCGGGTTTGGGTATAGGTTCCCGTTCAGGAATGGCTGTGTCTATGGTTGCATCTACCCATGAGCCCTCCTCCAGAAGTTGGGCAAAGGTCTGCAATTGAAACACTGTCCTTCCTCTTTCTCCTTTAGCACGGCCTTCTGGTAATCCCGTTTCCTTGCAATACATTTTTACCAGTGTATCATCCAGTGCCATGATTTCATCGGCAATAGCTTTGAGAAATTCGGCTTTGCGCGCTCCACTGATATTTCGATAAACCAGGAATGCCTGGTTTGCTTTATTAACCGCTCTATCAATCTCTTCGGAAGTAGCTTCATAAAATACTTCCGGGTTTTCAATATTGAGAATAGGATTAAATGTTTGATAGGTCTGATCTCCTTGAGCTGACCTGTCATAACCGATAAAATTTTGTCCTGTAACCATGTTCAGATAGTCCTTTTTTAAGATTCAATAGCAAGAGATTTGTAATCAGGCAGAATTGGCCTGCTTTCCAGTCCGGATTTAATAACCTCAAGAACTCGTCGCCGTTCATCTCCCATTAGCGGTAACCGTGGCGGACGAACCAACTCCGTTCCTATTCCGGTGGCAACCTCAGCGAGTTTTATATTTTGAACCAATTTCGGATGAATATCCAATTCGAGAAGTGGCATAAACCAGCGATAAATGTCAATCGCCTCCTGAATTCGTCCAGCCCGCTGTAGTTCATAAATAGCTACGGTTTCTTCAGGGAATGCACAAACCAAACCTGCAATCCAACCATCGGCACCCATAATCAGGCTCTCAAGGGCCAGGGTATCTACCCCGGTCATAATTTTCAAACGCTCACCAAACCGGTTCCTTAGACGGGTTACATTAGTAATGTCCCGGGTTGATTCTTTTACCGCTTCAATATTGTCATATTCGAGCAGATCATCAAACATATCCATGGTCACTTCAATTTTATAATCCACCGGATTATTATAAACCATAATTGGAAGTGAAGTTGCCTGGGCCACCGTTTGAAAATAAACAACAGTTTCCCTGTCACCGGCTTTGTAGCGCATGGGTGGTAACATCATTAATCCGGATGCACCGTCATCTTCAGCCTTTAAAGCAGCATCAATAGCACCCTTCGTTGTTTGTTCTGCTATATTGATCAAGACCGGAACACGGCCATCAACAATGTTAACCGTTTCCCTGGTGAGTGTTCTTTTTTCATCATTTGAAAGCGTACTGGCTTCTCCCAGTGTTCCTCCTAAAACAATCCCGTGTACTCCCGCCTTGAGTTGTGCCCTTATATTATGAGCAAACATATCAATGTCAAGGGTGTCATCACCATTAAATTTCGTAGTAACTGCAGGCATAATTCCCTGCCAATTGAATTCCATTTCTTAAAATATTTTATTAGATAAAATTAACATCAAATGCATCAGGCTGTTAGTGTAAACTTATCCAATTATAATACTATATTATCCTTAAATAATTAATAATTTATATAAATGCATATTTTTGTACTATGAAGATCCTTCCATTTCAGATCCCCAAACCAGGTTCACTTGCCCTGATCTACCAGGAGGACAAGGGAGAATTATTCTATGACAAATACCATCAGCACAGTGAAATTCAAATCAGTTATATCGTCTCAGGAGAAGGCACAATGATCATAGGAGATACCGTAAGTCCTTATAAAGAAGGTGACATCATTGTGATTGGTGGAGGATTGCCTCATGTATTAAAGACAGATTCTGCATATGGAAAGCCTTCCTTCATGCAAAGTTTATTTTTCAACATGGATTCTTTTGGATCTGATTTCTTCAATCTTGAGGAGATGAAATCGCTTAAGTCCTTTTTCAAAAAATCAGAAAATGGGTTTAAGGCCATGTCGAATTTAACAGGAATCAGATCTCAGTTTGGTTTACTACCAACTGCCAGTCAGTTCGAACGCTTTGTCCTTTTACTCAAAATTTTGAATATGTTGTCGCGATCAAGATACCAGACATTGTCCGGATTTATTCCGAAGGGCCGGCTATCAAATGATGATGGAAACCGCATAAGCGATGTGATGTCCTATTCAATAGAGCATTTCAGGGAGCACATCAGTCTTGGCCAAGTTTCGGAGGTCGCATCAATGAGCAAAAATGCATTCTGCAGATACTTTAAAAAGCGTACGAATAAAACCTATATTCAGTTTTTGAACGAATTACGAGTGGAACAGGCCAGTAAATTGCTGCTTA
>JABDPU010000321.1 GCA_013042625.1 Flavobacteriaceae bacterium
GCAAATAATCCCGATGCGGTTAAACAATTGAAGAGAATTCCTGAGGTATTGGAATGCCATTATACAACGGGCGACTGGAGTATTTTAATCAAGGTATTGTGCAAAGATAATGAGCACCTGATGCATATTCTTAATCGTGAAATTCAAACGATTTCCGGGGTATCCCGAACCGAAACGTTTATCTCCCTTCAGCAGCAATTAGACAGGCAAATTAAGATATAAAAAAACTCCCGTTGAAACGGGAGTTTTAGTTTTATTCAATTATTTTTTAGTCATTTCCGAAGACCTGTAGTCCCCAGTAAATCAACGAAGCTAATGCACCAATCGCTGCGACCAAATAGGTCCTTGCAGCCCATTTAAGAGCATCTTCAGCTCCTTTATACTCCTCTTGTGATACCATATGTTTATTCTGAAGCCAAGCCAGTGCACGATTACTCGCGTCATATTCCACCGGAAGTGTGATAAAGCTAAACAATGTAGCAAAGCCCATCATTGCTAAACCAGCTACAGCAACCCACCAGCCTAAACCTAATCCCGCCGCTCCTCCGAGGATCAATCCACCAATGATCAGCCATTGCGACATCCCTGAGGTTACACTAACCACAGGAACCAGGGACGAGCGCATTTCGAGCCAGCTATAGGCCTGAGCGTGTTGAACGGCATGTCCGCATTCATGTGCAGCAACTGCTGCTGCCGCTGCATTTCTTTCATTATAAACGGCCTCGCTAAGGTTAACTGTTTTATCCTTCGGATTATAGTGGTCGGTCAATTGACCCGATGTAGATATAACCTGAACGTCCGATATGCCATGATCTGCAAGCATTTTTTCGGCAATCTCTCTTCCAGTCATACCATTACGCAAATACGTTTGTGAGTACTTACGGAACTTTTGCTTTAGAGTTGAACTCACCATCCAACTCAATAGCATTATACCGCCAATCAGTACATAATAACCCAATCCTATTCCCATAATCATTTATTTTTTTGTAATGTAAATTTACTTCTATATAACAAAAAATAAGCCAATTTCTTGTTAAGACAAATTGTCTGATCTATCGTTTCTTATTATGGTATCTGAATTTATAGATCAGCAGTAAAATTACCGATACAACGGTAATTGAATTGGCTAGTATAAGCGCCGGACTTTTCTTGTAAAACCCATAGACCAACCATAGGGATACCCCAGTAAAGAACATGATCAGCATAGGAAAAGACAAGCCGGAAACATCCTTGGTCCTCCTGGTGTGGTATACCTGCGGAAGAAAGGCTGCAGTAGTCAACACCGCTGCTATAAGCCCGATTATTTCGACGCCATCGATATTATCCAACAATGTTTACAATCTTTCCTGGAACAACGATAACTTTCTTAGGCTCTCGGCCCGCTAATTGCTCAATGGTCTTCTCATGTGACATAACCTGAGCTTCAATTTCCTCTTTAGATAGGTCCAGTGACATTTCTAAAGTAAATCTCATCTTTCCATTGAAGGAAATCGGATAGGTCTTAGTGCTTTCTATCAAATGGGACTCGTCGAATTTCGGAAATTCGGCCAGAGCAATACTTTCATTATGCCCCAGTCTGTTCCAGAGCTCCTCAGCAATATGAGGCGCATATGGCGAAATAATGATCAAAAGTGGCTCCAGAATAGCCTTGCTGTGACATTTCTGTGCTGTCAGTTCATTAACAGCAATCATAAAATTAGACACGCTTGTATTAAATGAGAAATTCTCAATGTCCTCTTCAACTTTTTTAATGGTCTTATGCAGGGTCTTTAAGTTGTCTTTTGTTGGTTCAGCATCGTCCACAATAAGACCTTCCTGCCCAACATATAACTTCCAAAGTTTTTTCAGAAAAGAATGTACCCCACTAATACCAGCAGTATTCCATGGTTTATATTGTTCCAGTGGACCGAGGAACATCTCATACAATCGCAGGCTATCAGCACCATAGCGTTCTATAATGTCGTCGGGATTAACCACATTGTATTTCGATTTCGACATTTTTTCAACCTCTCTTTTAACTTTGAAAACACCGTCGTCATTCAGAATAAATTCTGCCTCCCTGAATTCAGATCGCCAGGTTTTAAATCCTTCAACATCAAGTTCGTCGGAAGAATTGACCAATGATACATCAGCATGGATTGGTTGCACGGCCTGTCCGTCGATATTTTCTACAGAAACAAAGGTATTCTCACCTTCAATCCTGTGAACAAATGCGCTTGTTCCCAAAATCATTCCCTGGTTGATCAGTTTTTTGGCATATTCTTCATGGTTGACCCATCCCCTGTCATACATGAATTTCTGCCAGAACCTAGAATACAGCAAATGTCCTGTGGCATGTTCACTTCCGCCGATATAAAGGTCAACCTGCTGCCAGTAATCAATAGCTTCTTTCGAAAAAATAGCTTCGTCATTAGTAGAGTCCATATAACGATTGAAATACTGGGAACTTCCAGCCCAGCCCGGCATGGTATTTAATTCCAAAGGAAATACGGTCTCATGATCGATTTT
>JABDPU010000239.1 GCA_013042625.1 Flavobacteriaceae bacterium
CCGCATGATTACCAATAAAAATGGCCTCGTTTACGAGTCCGACTTTAATATCCTGGTTCAGGTTATCACTTATATTGATGAGTGTCAGGTTCTGGGCGCTGACAGCAGTTTGTTTCTTTGAAAAATCAGCATCATCGGCCTTGTTATAGGCTACGATGTGCAAACTTCTGGAGGTTTGAGCTCCGGATACATATGGAGATCGAACAGCAAGTGAATTGGTTATTTCACATTGTGTTCCAAAGTTGAATTTATAATCGTCGATACTGGATCGGTAGGAGACCATCTGGTCAAGGCTCAAAGAACCGCCTAAGATGTTAAACGATATCCCTTCACAGTAGCTGACCATTACATTATTGATGGTGGTTTTACTCCCGATGCCCGCCAGGGTTAGTCCGCTGAAATATCCAAAATCACGTGTACGCTTTCCGGCGTATTCTATTCTTACAAATTTGAAAACTCCCGAATCGCTTTCGGGATTATTACCACCATAATTGAGATTACTGGCATTTGAAGGCCTTAAACCATAGTTAACCGATCCCTCATTTCCGAATTTACTTGTAGGAGCATCACCAAGAATAAACAATCCACCCCAATCACCTGGCTTCTTAACACTTCTGTTAGAAGTAAAAATAATAGGATCTGTAGCCAGGCCTTCAGCCAGGATTTTAGAGCCACGGCTAATGGTTAATGAACCTTTGGTTTTAAAATCACCCATAATAACCGTGCCCGGTTCAATGGTCAGGGTAGTGCTATCGGTAACAAAAACATCACCAATAAGCAGGTAGGTCTCTTTTTTGAAAAGGTGTGTGTCTGAAGAAATACTACCACTTAATATCTGAGTAGGTGTTCCGTATTCCACCTTATTTGGCCTGAATTCCGTCCATGGATTCAGCCAGTTGTCATAGCCTATAATTCCCTTTTCTTGCTGGGCGATTAAACCGCCAGATACCATAAAAAAAAGTAAGGCTGAAATGGTAATCTTTTTCATAAGCAGTTAAGTTTTGGTAGATTCGGTATTAAAACTTAAGCCAACTTAGAACTATTAGTCACGAAATGCAAATATTATCGACAAAACGCACTTTTTTGTATAATATTTCTTACTAAAGCAAACATTTTGAGCAGGATTATCGGTAAAAGGTCATTATAGAAACAAATAAAAAGCCTTAACGGTTAAGTTAAGGCTTGAGGTTTAGTTTAGTGGAATAGGTAAACTTTAATCTGTTCTGTAATCATTATAGGTATGTAATGATTTTAAGGTTTCTTCATAAAAAATTATTGCTGCAATGAGATCGCTGGTATCGGAATAGGGGAGGATCTTCTTTTGAAACTCAATAGTGCTGTCAAAATAGTTTACGGAGGCTTCTCGATTTTCCTGCAATGCTTTTACATTATCTTTAGTCACCGGAATACCAATTGCTTCCATGGTTATACCCGGTTTGGTGGCAAAAGCAATATTCGGAAGGATATTGACGATCACCTTAATCCGTTCGCTATATAATTTAAGGAGATCACCCTTGGTCATATCGTTAAGCTCGTCATAGCTATGGTACTTGGCAATGTGCACTTTTCCTGTAATAATATTCACAGGGCCCTTATTTTTTTGGGCAAAACCAAAACTGACACTCAACAATAAAAATGCTAGAAAAAATAAAGTAGATTTTGTATTCATTTTAAGCTTATTTAATAGAGAGGGGACGAACAAATCTATATAAATTATTAAAGAATCCAATTTTTTTCGATCATTTTTTTGGGGTATGAAATGCTTATTTCTTCGATAAAGTGTTGTGGTTACTGCTGAAATACATGTTTTTTTTCGATGAATGACAAGGGGGTGTTTAAAACGGAATTCTCTATAATATTTATAGAATGGTGCAGGTTTTTCATCGATGTATTTTACAGCAGTAAACCATTCAACGTAAAATATTGGTATTCAAGGGTTTTTTAATATTTCTTAAAATCATTCATACAAATTTGGGGTACCAAATCTTAACCCAAAATGAAAACAATATTGACTTTTTGCATGGTGTTGATCCTAGGGACATTCTCCTTAATCGCCCAGGACAACCTTCAGGACCTTCAATTGACCAACACAGATACCATTCCTGATTTCCAAACCAAAGCCGAAAAACTTAAGATCAGCGGAACCATTTATGAAAGTGATGGGATTACCCCTGCTAAAGATGTTATCCTTTATATTGAACAGGCCGACGAGAACGGTGATTTTGAATTGAGAAAGAAGAATGACGAGAAATATGTGTTCCACCATGGCCTGATAAAGACTGATGCTGATGGAAAATATACGTTCTACACCTTTATCCCAGGAAACGACAGAAGATACAACCAGTTAAAACAAATATTTCCTACAGTAAAGGTACCGGAACAGAAACAACAGATATTACCTTCATTCCTTTTTGAAAGCGACCCTATGCTGACCAGGAAATGCCTTAAGCGTATGGCCAAAAAGGACGATCTCACAAGAATCTTAAAACCTAAAAAGCAGGACGGAATGCTTGTTGTACAAAAAGATATTGTACTTCAGGAACAAATAGCTATTACGAAATAAAGTGAACCGCTCATAAGTTGATGAAGATTGAAGAAACCGCTTGATTTAGGCGGTTTTTTTCTTCCCTACAATTATGCCAGCATCACGAAAACTGTGAGTAAGAATAACATTAATGCGGGCAAAGATTTAAGCATGATATCTTTTATTTTTAGGTGCATCCCAATGGCTCCCAGCATTAATAGGCCAATGCCATACAAGCTGATTTTTTCCAATCCAGGATAAAATATGGATGCCAGAAGTAAAAGGGCAAATCCAATCTTCAACACACCAATAGCATACATGAACCATTTTGGCAGACCATAGGCCGTGAACTCTTCTTTCATATTCTGTGCTTGGCCACCCCGGTATGGTGTCATCTTATTAAAACGAAGAATCCAGACATTGAGCAAACTCAATGCAATAACGACCTTAACTATATTAGATAGAATTTCCATATTACTCGTTTTCGTTGAAATCGTCCTTGTTTACTTTTTTAAACTCTTGCAAGGCAATGTAGAATGCAAGTCCGAAAATTATTGTTATCGCTCCTGCAAAATAAGGGATTATATCAGTCATTTTTTGACATTTTTATAAGGCGTAGATAAATACCGAATGCCAGAATGGTTGGCACCCATATACCGACAAATTGTGATCCTTCCTTATCTCCGCTGAAAAATAATATCTCAGAAAAAAGAAGGGATGAAATGGCTGCCAGCATTAATAGCCTGTCTGTGAGTGAAAATTTCTTGAACATTAATTTTTGTTTAATGATTACTTCCAAATATTAAACATTAATTTTAATAAATTGGTTAACAAGCTGTTAATTTGTCAAATTAAATATGGTTATTAAGTTTCGGATTCCACCATTTAGATCCTTCAATATATGCCCAGTAACAATTATTTAGTCAAGCATTCCAGTCGGTATTACGTAAGATTTTTGTATTTTCAAATTCAGAAAATATTCAATTAGTAATCTTCACAATTCAACCAAAAATGAACACTAAACAAGTAAAAGCTTACGGAACTGAGGCTGCCGAAAATGCCCTCGAACAAATGAATATCAAACGTCGTGAAGCAACACCCTCCGATGTTGAAATTGATATTTTATACTGTGGCGTTTGCCATTCCGACCTGCATTTTGCACGTAACGACTGGGGCTTTAGCGTATACCCTGTAGTCCCTGGTCATGAGATTGTAGGGAAAGTTGCTCGCGTAGGCGAAGGGGTGAGTAAATTCAAACCCGGTGATATAGTAGCCGTAGGTTGTCTTGTTGATTCCTGTAGGACTTGTGACAACTGTAAAAAAGACCTGGAGCAATATTGTGGTGAATGGGTAGGTACTTATGGTGGACATGACAAGCATCTTGATCTGCCAACCTTTGGAGGCTATTCTGAAACCATTACAGTTGACCAGGATTTCGTCCTCACAGTACCAGACAACCTTGATCTTGCCGGTGTGGCACCTGTGCTTTGTGCCGGGATTACAACCTGGTCGCCTTTGCGCCACTGGAATGTTGATCCGGACAGCAAGGTTGCTGTAGTAGGGCTAGGTGGATTGGGTCATATGGCCATTAAACTGGCTCATGCACTTGGTGCAGAGACTACTTTATTCTCACGTTCGCCTAATAAAATTGATGATGCCAAAAAACTCGGAGCAGATGCCGTGATCATTTCAACCGATGAAGCCCAGATGGAAGCGGCTCAAAATAAATTTGATCTTATCATTGATACGGTGCCATATGAGCACGACCTGAATCCGTATATCTCTACCTTGAACACAGATGGAACCCTGGTTCTGGTAGGATATCTCGGTCCACTTGACCCTATAGTGCATTCTGTACCCATGATCATGGGAAGACGTTCGGTTGCCGGTTCTTTAATTGGCGGGATAGCTGAAACCCAGGAACTGTTAGATTTCTGCGGAAAGCATAACATCACATCCGATATCGAGGTCATAGACATCCAATACATTAATGAAGCCTATGAACGCATGTTGAAAAGTGATGTGCATTATAGGTTTGTAATTGATATGAGATCATTAAAGGGATGATCCAATTCCATTTATTGGCTTTATTTAACTCTTAAGACCTGCTGTATAGGCTAAGTAGGGGCAGGATATTTTAAATTGATACTTCTATAGATTAGATTTGACGTCTAAGTATAAAACTCGCTATGATCAGGTCAAATTTAAATCCGTCACTTCTCATCCTTATTTTCTCATTGGCCTTGTGCAGTGGGATGTTGCTTTCTGCACAGGTTAGTGTTGGTGATGGTAGTTATACAACAATTTTCCCCGGAACGGATTCTGCCGGTAGAAACGGATTCCCGTCAGGCACGCCTCAACTTAGTGGAAATGCACTCGGAAAGCCGGTTCCAACGAATGACTGGTGGTCAAAACTCATAAAAGAGGATCATGCCGATAATTTGTTCAATTATCCCATGACTCTGAAAACCACCAACCAGGGATTGATCGTTACCTATATTCCCTGGGGTCCTATTGGTGATTCTGCGCCTATAGAAATTGGTTTGACCGGACTGAATGCTGCCAGAACTTCAGTATCTGATTATTCCGACTGGACCGTGACCATGAACTGGAGTGACGGTTCTCACGATTTGAAAACTACTTCAGGAATCGGGATGCCCTTCCTTTATTTTCAAAAGGATGCGGATGATGTTGTCGAGATAAAAGTTAACTCTGGAACAGTAACGGTCTCTGGTGAGATGCTCATCATTGCCAATGCTGTTAATGGAGCCGATTTCGTTTTCTATGCGCCTTCAGGAAGTAGCTGGTCTTCAATTGGAAGCACTTACACATCAACCTTAAACGGAAACGATTACTGGAGCATGGCTATGCTGCCTCAAAGTACAACCAATGTCAATGCCGTAGCCGTGGAATACAAAAAATATGCTTTCGTTTTTCCGACGAACACAACAACCACATGGAGTTACAATGAAATTTCTTCCAAGGTTACATCAGTATTTTCGGTTTCTACTGAAGTCAAAGAAGGTACAGATACGAACGTGTTATTAGGCTTGCTACCCCACCAATGGAGTAACCTGGCTCCAACGTCGCCAACACCAAATGAATACAGCTATGATGCCATTCGCGGCGAACTTAAAACCATGGATGGGAATACCTTCACCCTGGAAAACACCTTTAAAGGGATTTTACCGACCTTACCGAATCTCACACAATACAGTACAGGTTTTAGTCTAACTGACCTGGATGCAAAAATCTCACAAATTGAAAATGACGGACTGGCCACCTGGACCGACTCCTATAACGAAGGACAGGTGATGAACCGCCTGATCCAAACAGCCAGAATAGCAGATCAGATAGGGGATATTGTTGCCAGGGCTTGAAGATTGGCTGACTTTCCAATCCGGAGAAGTCGCTTTTTTGTTTTACTATAATTCCGACTGGTCAGCGCTGCTGGGATATCCCTCGGGACATGGCCAGGATAATAACATTAACGACCATCATTTTCACTGGGGCTATTTCATTCATGCTGCAGCCTTTATGGAACAATTTGAACCGGGTTGGGTTAACCAATGGGGCGAAATGATCAATCTTTTAGTTCGGGATGCGGCTTCCAATGGCAGGAATGATACCATGTTTCCATTCTTACGAAATTTTAGTCCGTATGCAGGACATAGCTGGGCCAATGGTTTTGCCACCTTTCCTCAGGGCAATGA
>JABDPU010000329.1 GCA_013042625.1 Flavobacteriaceae bacterium
CATGACCCTGTTTTGAATCTTGTATGCTTTCGACTCTAATTCAGCAAAGAATTGATTTAAGCCTTGAAAGTGTTCATTGCCGTCCCATATCAACTGCTTTTCTTCATCGGATAGCTCATAATACGGACGATGGATAGGAAAATCAAAATTGTGCGAATTATTGACCAGCTGATCCCTGTACCAACTCATGCTTTCTCCACGCCATGGGAAAATGGCGTTTTCAAAGACTGAAAGTGCTGTATTAGGTACAACCAAAGATTCGTCGATACCTATGATATCGCCATAACCCTCACATTTAGGGCAGGCGCCATAGGGGTTATTAAAACTAAAGAGATGGATGTTCGGTTCCAGGAACTTGATGCCATCGTGCTCAAAACGATTGCTGAATTGTTTCTTGGTGTCTTCGGAAAGAGATTCGATAAAACACTCGCCTTTGCCTTCAAAAAATGCGGTTTCCACAGCATCGGCCAGCCTGTTGAAAAAATCTTCGTCATTTTCCCTGACAACGATACGGTCAACAACCAGGTAAATGGAACTTATGGTTTCACTGATCTGTTCGGCCTCATCAATTCGAATAACATTGCCATTTATTTTAAGTCTCGCATAGCCTTGTTGCTGAAGGACCTTCAATTTATCTTCCATGGCACGCCCATCTTCCAGATGAATAGGAGAGAGGAGCAGAAGTTTATGACCTTTGGAAAATGTTTTAACATAGTGGATCACATCTGTGACCCTGTCTTTTTTTACTTCTTCGCCGGAACGAGGCGAATATGTTCTACCGATTCGGGCATAAAGAAGCTTGAGATAGTCATAAATTTCAGTGGTTGTACCAACTGTCGACCGCGGATTGGTTGAATTGACCTTTTGCTCAATCGCAATAGCCGGAGCGATACCTTTAATGTAATCTACCTTTGGTTTATTTAATCGGCCAAGGAACTGCCTGGCATAGCTCGAAAGGCTCTCTACATAACGTCTTTGGCCTTCAGCGTATAAGGTATCGAATGCGAGGCTGGACTTACCAGAACCTGATAAACCAGTGATAACCACGAGCTTATTTCGGGGAATAACAACATCAACATCTTTTAAATTATGCAATTTTGCACCTTTGATGATGATATTCTCTTTTGGATTTACCTTCGAAATGTCAGTGATTACGGTCATTTAGAGCGAATAATTTTGCAAAGATACAACTTAGATTCCAGCTTTAAAAATGACCGTGATCGTGAACAAATATGTTAAAAAAGGAGATTAATTTTGTTTTTTAGGAACGATTGTTGTTATATTTGATTCAGTTTAAACAGCAACTTTACTCTATTAGCCTATACATAACATTACTTTAGAAACGTAATTGAACCCCAAGTGTAGACGCAGTCTATGCGTTAAAAAAGTAATGATTATGAGACGAGAACTGATCCCAGACGCTGTTTTGATAACTAGCTACATAGATGGTGACGAGCATGCTTTAGCTAAGCTCATCGAAAGGCACAAACAAAAAATTTACAGTTTTATTTATTCCAAGGTCTACGATCGTGATGTGACCGAGGATATTTTCCAGGATACCTTTATCAAGGTCATCCGCACCCTGAAATTGGGCAAGTATAACGAAGAAGGAAAGTTCCTCCCCTGGATTATGCGAATTGCACATAACCTGGTAATTGATCACTTCAGGAAGAACAATCGTATGCCTAAGTTCGATAATACGGATGAATTCAATATTTTTTCAGTTATCAGCGATACCGGATTAAATGCCGAGAAGCAGATTATTAAGAATCAGGTAGAAGAGGATGTCAGGCGGCTGATCGAAGAATTACCTGAAGATCAGAAACGTGTTCTGATCATGCGGATGTACAAGGATATGAGCTTCAAAGAAATTTCAGAGTGTACCGGAGTAAGCATTAATACAGCCCTCGGAAGGATGCGTTATGCTTTGATTAATTTAAGGAAGGTCATAGACAAGCACAATATAATTTTAACAAATTGATACAATAATGAAAGTTTTGTGGCGTTTTATGTTTAAGAAAAACCAAAAAAACGCTAAATGGCAAAACTTTACACTAAGAATTTTAAACATTCTGATACCCTAAAACCGAAGGAAGAAACGGTTAAATTTCTTCTGAATTACTCTCAGGCTTTAAGTGTTATAAATTGTAATAAATTAAAGTTTGAAGCGCTTTTAAACTAAACTTTGGCGACAGCTCCGATGAAAATCGGAGCTTTTGTTTTTAGAGTTTGTTCAGAACTGATTTCCTTCCAATTGTTTTGGTGATTATATCGTTTTCAACCTTCCATCCTCTGGCAGGGGAATATTCACGTCCATAGTATATGATTTGAAGATGAAGCGTGTTCCAAAGTTCCTTTGGAAACAGGCGTTTAGCATCTTTTTCTGTCTGTACTACATTTTTTCCTGAACTCAATCCCCATCGATACATCAAACGATGAATATGCGTATCAACCGGGAAAGCAGGGATGCCAAAGGCCTGAGACATCACGACACTTGCCGTTTTATGGCCTACTGCGGGTAATGCCTCCAAGTCTTCGAAATTCGCTGGAACCTGTCCGCCGTGCTTTTCAATCAGTATTTCCGACAGACCGTGAATACCTTTACTTTTCATAGGCGACAATCCCACGGGTTTGATAATCTCTCTGATCTCATCTATGGTCAATTTAACCATATCGTGGGGGTTATCGGCTTTTGCAAATAAAACAGGCGTAATCTCATTGACCTTGGCGTCAGTGCTTTGAGCTGATAGTAACACGGCGATTAGCAGGGTGTATGGGTCCTTATGTCTGAGGGGAATAGGAGTTTCAGGATATAATTTTCCTAAAGTTTTAATAACGAAATCTACTTTCTCGGCTTTAGTCATTACTTTTGGATGCTTGATGTCAAAATTATAATAAACTAATCAAATTGACTTGCAATGAACACATTAAAAGTTGGAGATCAGATCCCGGATGTTACTGTAAATGATGAAGCTGGAAATTCTGTTAGATTAAAGGATTTCGAAGGTAAAAAGCTAGTAGTCTTCTTTTATCCCAAGGCCAATACACCTGGTTGTACTGCCGAGGCATGCAATTTACGCGATCATTTCCAGGAACTTAAGGATCAGGGTTATGAACTCTTAGGCGTGAGCGCCGATTCGGAAAAGAAACAGGCAAATTTTAAGAATAAGTTTGAATTCCCATTTCCGTTATTAGCCGATATAGATAAAACGGTTATCGAAGCATTTGGCGTCTGGGGTGAGAAAAAATTTATGGGAAGGGTTTATGATGGAATTCATCGTAAAACCTTTGTATTTAATGAAAAAGGTTTGGTAGAACGCGTAATCGATAAGGTTAAGACCAAGGATCACGCCGCCCAGATCCTGGAAGGATAAAGAAAAACGACCCTTGGGTCGTTTTTTTATTCGCGTTTGTGAAGTATCTCTTCAGTTTCACAGCCAAACAGGCTTTGTTTCTTGATAATCTCGGCGATACCTTTAGGTAGCATATCGTCCCAGCCTTCTTCACCTTTAGAAATTTTCTTCAATACTTTTCTTGAGAAAATTGACAGGATATTCGGGTTGAAATCGGTAATGTCAACAACCTTACCGTTGTATTTGAAGAACTTATATAATTCTTTCATCCTCGGATGAACTTTCAGCGTTTCACTGTTAGTAACAGATTCATCATCATTTTGCATTGGATAGAGGTATACCCTAAGATCTTTAAAGAACAACTTACCGAAAGCTTCCAATATTCCACCACTGAGGTGACGGTAATATTTTTCATCAAAGATCTCGACCAGGTTATTAACTCCCATAGCCAGACCCATTCTGTTTTTGGTGTATTGTGAGAAGTATTCCACAAGTTTGTAGTACTCTTTGAAATTAGAGATCAAAACGGTTTGCCCCAGCGAGCATAAAAGTTTTGCACGATCCATAAAATCCTGCTCATCTATTTCTCCTTCTGCCTTCAAATTAGATAAGGTGATCTCGAAGACAACCTGCGTTTTCTCTGGATTAACGCGTGTTTCCTTTAGGAACATATCAAGTGATCGTTCATACATATCCATGTTAACCTTAGTAACAGGACGGAAACTTCCTCTCAAAGCGAGAATATTCTTCTTATATAATACACCTGCTGGTAATACATTATTCCCATCAGGCGCGAACATCACGGCATCGGTCATGCCATTACGGACAAGTTGCAGGCTTATCAGCCTGTTATCCACATCTTCAAACAATGGTCCGGAGAAGTTGATTGTATCGATCTCAATCTGATCCTGATCGAGATGATCATAAAGATAACGCAGAAGCTTCTTAGGTTCATTGTATTTATAAAAGGCCCCATAAATAAGATTCGTCCCTAACATACCGAGGGTCTCTTGCTGGAGTCTCGCATCGTTTTCCTTGAATCGAATATGCAGGATGATCTCGTTATAATCCTGGTAGGCCTCTATCTGGTATTTGATACCTACCCAGCCATGGCCTTTATATCGCTTTGCAAAATCGATGGTAGCCACCGTATTTGCATAGGTAAAGAAAATTTTATCTGGGTGTTTGATCCGGCTTATCCTGTCTTCGATCAGGTTAATTTCATGATCGAGCATTTTTTTCAGGCGGGATTCAGTCACATAGCGCCCGTCACTTTCATGCCCGTAAATCGAATCACTGAAGTCCTTATCATAGGCCGACATCGCTTTTGCAATGGTCCCGGAGCCTCCACCAGCCCTGAAGAATTGTCGCACAGTTTCCTGTCCGGCTCCAATTTCTGCAAAAGTGCCGTAAATGTGTTCATTGAGGTTGATGCGAAGAGCCTTCTGCTTGATTGAAGGGATATTATCAAATTCTCTATCGCCTTTCAACGTAATCTCCATGGTCTAGAATTGGAATTGATGTTTGCAGCAAAGGTATTAAAAACGCTTCGTCTATAAAATATTTAGCAGTTATTTAAAAGTATTACACCGATTAACGGTATTACAGCTTGTTAGTAGAGACTACATTCCTTTCAGTTCTGTTATTAAAGCCTGGATTATTGATTTTGCATCACCAAAAAGCATAGAAGTCTTTTGGTTATAGAACAACTCATTGTCTATGCCTGCATAACCCGGATTCATGGTCCTTTTATTCACGATAATTTGTTTCGCATGGTCCACATCTAAAATGGGCATTCCAAAAATCGGACTTGCAGTATCATGTCTGGCCGCCGGATTTACAACGTCGTTAGCACCCACGACCAATACGACATCCGTATTTTGGAATTCAGGATTAACATCCTCCATTTCTGCGAGTTTGTCGTACTCGACATTGGTTTCAGCCAAGAGTACATTCATATGTCCTGGCATGCGCCCAGCCACAGGATGGATCGCATACTTCACTTCAATACCGCGATTTTCGAGCAACTGCTCTAACTCGTGAATGGCATGTTGGGCTTGAGCCACTGCCAGTCCGTAGCCTGGAACAAATATCACGCGGGCCGCATAGTTCATCAAAATTGCCACATCACTGACGGTTGCTTTCTTAATCGTACCTCCGGTCTGAGCATGGGAATCATCACCTTCAGCAACAGCTCCGCCTCCAAAAGCACCGAACATCACATTGATAAGCGACCTGTTCATTGCGTCACACATTGCAAAGGTCAGAATAAGTCCTGCAGATCCCACAAGGATACCACCAGCCAGCATAACCATATTATCGTATAATATACCTGTGATCGCCGCGGCAATACCTGTGAGTGAGTTCAAGAGGGAAATAACTACCGGCATGTCGGCTCCGCCAATAGGGATCACCAGCAAGACTCCATACAACAGGCCAATCAGGCACAAAAGTGATACAATAATAATACCTGAAGCACCACTCCATACAATATATGCTGCGAATAGAATAAGACCCAGAAATATCACATTATTTATCAGGTTATAGTGCGGAAGTCGAATGTCTTTCCACATGGTTCCGTTCAATTTGGCCCAGGCAATCATACTACCCGAAAAGGTTAGACTACCGATGGAAATGGCGGCTACAATGGTCACCACCTGTGAAATGGCACCGCTGGTCTGTCCAAATTCTACCAGACCGATCAAAGCGGCACTCGCTCCACCAAAACCATTGAAAAGTGAGACCAATTCAGGCATTTTGGTCATTTTAACTTTTACAGCTATCACGTATCCAATAATTGCACCGATCGCGATCGCTGCCGCTATCAATCCATAAATAAATCCTGGAACTTCCAGTTCATGTAACAAAATTGTTCCGACAATAGCCAGTCCCATACCACTTGCGGCAATCTGATTACCTTTTTTTGCAGTTTCGGGATGTCCTAAAAGTTTAAGTCCTGTGATAAATGTGATCGTAGAAACAAGATAAATAATACTGAGGTAGATGTTCATTTTTTCTTTTTAAACATGTGTAACATACGGTTGGTTACGGCAAATCCACCAACCACATTAATTATTCCTAAAACAACGGCAACAAAGCCCAGGCCAAGAGCGAGGTAATTGTCCGGATCGGCATTAAGCATCACCAGGATGGCACCTACAATAACAACACCACTTAAGGCGTTGGCTCCCGACATGAGCGGTGTATGAAGTACCGCGGGAATATGTTTGATAACCTCCACCCCGATGAAAATCACCAGGATTAAAATGTATATAAGCTCGAGGTTGTTTTTAATGAAATCGATTATCTCTGTCATACGGGTTGAGTTTTTCCATTTTGTCTGATCAAACCCTTGTGGACGATCAGAGTTTCATCGGTGATCTCGTCCTCGAGATCCCAATTGAATTCATTGTCATCTGTAAGATGCATGATGAAGTTAAACATGTTTTTAGCGAATAGTTCACTGGCATTTGTCGAAACGCTTTCAGGAGCGATAGTTGTTCCAATAATCTTGACGCCATTTGCGACCACCTCCTTATGCATTTTGCTCAATTCGCAATTACCGCCCTGGGCAGCTGCAAGATCAATGATCACCGATCCGTTTTTCATCTTTTTTACTTGTTCCTCAGTGATAAGAACCGGTGATTTACGCCCAGGGACCATTGCAGTGGTAATGACAAGATCGGCCTTGAAAAGAGATTCATCGACGGCTTCCTTTTGACGCCTTGCGTAATCTTCTGAAGCCACCTTGGCATAAACGCTCCCTGCTTCTTCTTCGTCGTCCTTAACTTCGATGAATTTGGCACCAAGCGATTCTGTCTGCTCTTTGGTTTCCGGCCTGATATCGGTTGCTTCAACAACAGCACCCAGACGCTTGGCCGTGGCAATGGCCTGTAATCCGGCAACTCCCACACCATAAACCAGCACCCTCGCTGGTGTAATGGTTCCGGCTGCCGTCATCATAAGCGGCAGAATTTTTTTCATCTCGTACGCCCCGCGAATTACTGCCTTGTAGCCCGCAAGATTACTTTGTGAACTCAAAACATCCATATCCTGAGCCCTCGAAATCCTTGGCATGGCATCCAATGAAAAGGATGATACATTAGCTTCTGCCAGGGCTTCCATCATCTCGGGATCCGACTTATGGAACATCTGAGAAATCAGAACCTGACCACTATTTACCAACTTTAGATCGGTTTCAGTAAATGGGTTTACACGCAACAAAACATCGGATTCTTTGAAAACAACCCCGCGTTCTTCAGTGGCAGCGCCAACGGCCCTGTAATCGGAATTTTTGAAGGAAGATTTCTCTCCTGCATCCTTTTCGATCAGGACTTTGAAGTTATTTTCAACAAGTTGTTTGGCAATGTTCGGAGAAATAGCTACTCTGGTTTCTCCTTTTTGGGTTTCTTTTAAAATACCTATGGTCATATTTTAAAATGTTTATTAAGGAATGTAAATTTAAGATTAAATTTGTGAACGAAATTTGACAAAAATCACCTTTTTTGAAAATTAACATTCAATTTATTTTGAAACTTAGAAGCTCTTTCAAGAGCTAAGCTTGAAAGCTATAGAATTTTTGAAGGAAATCACATTTTTAACGTTCATTGGTGGATAAATCAGTCAAGTTACACGGGAAAATTTGAATGATATTTAAAGGGTAAATAATAAACGTAACAGCATGAAGGTCACCTTTTTAGGAACCGGAACTTCACAGGGTATTCCCGTAATAGGAAGCGATCATCCTGTTTGTAGAAGTGAGGATCCTCGTGACAGGCGATTAAGGGTATCGGTTCTTATTGAATGGGATAATTTTTCCTACGTGGTTGATTGTGGTCCTGATTTCAGATACCAGATGTTACGAGCAGGATGTACTAAACTCAATGGTATAATATTTACCCATGAACATAGCGACCATGTGGCTGGACTTGATGATATCAGGCCTTTTGTATTCAGACAGGGCGATATGCCGCTATACGCCCATAAAAGAGTGATGAATGCTATTAAACGCCGTTTCGACTATGTGTTTGAAACTGAAAACCGTTATGCCGGAGCACCTTCAGTTGATCCGATTGAAATAACGGACCAGCCTTTTCAATTAAACGGATTAGCAGTTTTGCCTATTAATGTAATGCATAATACCCTCGATATATTTGGATTCCGGTTTAGGGATTTTACTTATATCACCGATGCGAAGTATATCGAACCGGCGGAAATTGAGAAGATCAGGGGAACTAAGGTACTTGTGGTTAATGCGCTTAGGGAAAGTCGGCATGTAAGCCATTTTAGCCTTGAAGAGGCCATTGATTTTATTAAACTGATTCAACCTGAACGCGCTTATATAACCCATATCAGTCACGTGATGGGATTTCATGCCGAGGTACAGGAAAGATTGCCCGATAATATTTATTTAGCATATGATAATTTAAGCATAACCATATAACTCATGAAAAAACAAATATTTCTTTATCTCTTCGTATTTGCGTTGCTTTTGGTCATTTTCCAATTTGTCAATTCAAAAAATATTATTGAAAAGTATGAAGTGGATATTCAAGCCCTGAAAAAGGAAAAGGTTGAGCGTGAAAAAGCAATGATGAAGCTTGAAGATGAAAACCTTGACCTGTTATATTTTAACCTTGAGAACAATGACGATGCCTTATCTTATTTTGAACGAGATGGCCTCGACACGGCGCAATTGGTTCCCTTTCTTAGTGATGAGTTGTATAAACTAAACGAAGTCAAGGGCGAGCATCCTTTGGTGCCTTATTCGTCAATGAGTGGCAAGCCTATGCTTATCAACAAAGTCAGACTCCTAAACCATAAATGGATTATAACCGATTTTACCGATGGGGAATATTGGGGTGAGATGCTTCTCAAATATGAGATTACAGAAAACAGGGAATTAAAATTTAAAGTGGTAGAATCACTGCTTTATCCGCCTCAGACTTAATATCTTTTATAAAGCCAATCCCTGAATTCTCTGAAATTTTGTGGTGCAACTCCGTGTCCGACTGGAAATTCTGAATAAGAGTAATCAATACCTATTCCATCGAAAAAAGCGGGAGTCTTACGTGCCCAGTCCACAGGTATAACCTGGTCTGCCGTTCCATGCGAGCAATAAAACGAAAGATGTGAAATCTTGTCTTTGTTTATTTCCGTTGGAATCAAATCCTTATTAACATAACCACTCAAGGCCACTACATCGCTTATTTTTTCGGGATAAGTTAAGGCGACGGCGATACTTAAAATAGTGCCCTGGCTGAATCCTAATAATATGACACGGTTGGAATCCACATCATAGGCTTCACAAACTTCATCGATAAATACGGCAATTTTATCACGTGATTCAAGTGCTTGTTCAGTATCTGTCCATTTGCCTTGAGGTGCCTCGAAATGGATGGTGTACCAGGTATGTCCGAAAGGAAACATAGGATAAGGAGCCCGTGCTGAAACGATAAAAAATCGTTCATCTAATTCAGAGCTGAATGAGAACAGATCGTTTTCATCACTGCCATAACCATGAAGCATTATAATTACGGGGGCGTTACTTTCTGAGGAGGGACGGATTTGATGTTCCAGTGAAAGTTGTTGTTGATTTGTCATTGGCCTAATCCGGAAAATATGTTTTGATAAAACTTTCCTACAAGGGGTACTTCGTTGGTCTTTCCTGCAACTGCTGTAAAGAATCCATACATAAATAAAACACCAAAGGCAAGGTAAAGAGAACCACTGGCCATCCAGCTATCGAAGTTTGATATTACCAATCCGAGTGCAAAAAACGTCAGCCATAATCCCAGGGCCTGCCGGATATGAAAGGCTGCAAAAACATTCTTTTTTTCGTTATTCATGAAATATGCAATAAGTACTCCGAATATGGTGAGATAACTAATTATTGCCGCGGGTTTTCCCGAATCAATGCTTGTCTGATCCATAAATTAATTCCTGATTTCAGATTTTCCGTTGCTGATAATCCCATATACCCGCCCTTTCAGTTTTTTACCCATGAACAGGCTGTTTTTGGATTTCGAAAGGATCATACTTTTCTCAAAAACATAATTCTCCGAAGGATCGAAAAGGGTGGCATCGATGATTTCACCAACATTTATAGTTGAATTGTCTTGTCCGAAACGCGTTTTACCACGTGTCAATACCTTCACCGTGGTTTTGATAGGTAATACAGAATTGAGGGCTCCAAATGCAGTCTCGAGTCCAATTGTACCAAATTCAGCATGATCGAATTCAAGTTTCTTCAATTCGATATCCAGGGGATTATGATCTGAAGTGACCATATCGATGGTGCCATCTTTGAGTCCTGCTATAAGAGCTTCCCGGTCATTATCTTCTCTAAGCGGTGGCAGAACCTTACAGTTACTATCGAAATGCTTTAAGGTTTCATCGGTAAAAAGCAGGTTGTGAATAGCAACACTGCAACTAACATCCAGTCCTTTTGATTTAGCCTCCCTGATGGATTGAACCGATTCACGAGTTGAAATGGTTGGTATATGCAATTTACCATCGGTGTATTCAAGCAGGCTCAGATCTCTCTGAACGCGCAAAAATTCTGCCATTGAAGGAATACCATTTAACCCGAGAGAAGTGCTGTAAAAGCCTTCATGCATAACTCCCGACTCCGACACACTCTTATCAAACGGAAACAAGCAGATCAAAGCATCGAACGAACTGGAGTACTGTAGGGCAATCTTCGCAAAATTTGGATCACTAATCGATTTTTGATAATCGTAAAAAGCAACTGCTCCAGCCTGCAGCATATCATACATTTCAGAGAGGTTATTGCCTTCACTGTCTTCGGAAAGCGCCCCAATCGGCAGGAGTTTTACGGCACTGCCTTGTGACTGACTTAGCAAAAATGAAATATCTGATCCCGTAGAAGCTACGGGTTTGGTATTTGAATTAAGACCCACAGCAGTAAATCCACTAATTGCAGCGGTTTTCAATCCATTCTTGATGGTTTCTCGCTCTTCATATCCGGGTTGACCGAAACAGACGCTGCTATCAAACCAGCCTGGTGATACATGTAAATTAGGCAGCCTGATTTCCTTGTAGTTACCGGGATTGGATATTCTTGAAGAGATTTTTGTAATTCGATCTTTTTCAACTAAAATATCCCGAGTTTCATTATTGTGCTCGCTTTTCGGGTCGACTATTTTAGCTGATTTAATGAGTATGTTCATCTAACAAATTTCAGAATGAGCATTTCAAAGATCAATAAGATCAGGGCAAAAATAACAAACCATTTCCATAGGGCATTGATTTCTGTCTCACTTTTTATTTCATCCAGTGTTATTTTTA
>JABDPU010000331.1 GCA_013042625.1 Flavobacteriaceae bacterium
GGCGAATTGAGTTCAAAATTGTTGGTTTTATATCAAACTTATATAATTTCGGGCAGTTATCGGCAGTAATTAATCCACCCTCCCCTGAATTGCTGATGAGTTATACCCACTTTATTTTCTTGAAAAGTGCTACCAGCCTGGTTTTTATCGAATATGGAATAAGTCTCGAGAACAGTGACCTCCTCCTGGAAGGAAGATCGGCAAACCTAAAATCTTCTTCAGAGAAATTTTCCAGTGATTTTAATTTCTGAGAAGCCCATTCCTTGTCCAGCGCATTCCCCATATGCCATACAAAAGCCTTAGGAGACGAAAGTCGCCATAACCCGGTTTTATCCATTGGTGTGTCAAGGTAGATGTTCTCAGAACCACCTGAAGCAGCAATATTACTCATAGCGAGAGGTGTCTTCCTTAACACTTGAGTTCTAACCACGGTACAGCAAAAATGCCCTGCACCAATTATATAATTCTCACCTACACACGCTACCTTACTTTGGTGAAACATCTTTTCAGTAAAGGACAAGTCTCTATCTACACTTTTATGAAAATGACGCAGATCATCATAGCTACACACATCTTTGGTCTTTTTCATAGCACCTAAAAACGTGAATATATTATCTAAAACAGTACTATCGGCACGAGCAAGGTTTCTTGGCGTAGGATTCATAGACACCAGTCCTGCATTTCGCACTTTCTCAAACATAGAAAATGTTTGTTTCAGCCAACCTTTATCAAAGAAAACATCGGCGTCTGCGTAGGTAACAAAATCCTCGAAACTCGCCCGAGCCTCGGGTATGATAGCATTCATTTTACCAACATTATCTGTATTAAAAACTGCCCTGTCTATCTTGCCTGCTTCGAACAGACCCCTGATATATGTATTCACCTCGTCACTGGAAGCATTCGAAATAAGACTGATCTTCGTATCAGAATTTATCGTAGCCAACAAGGATTGTATACACATTTTGAGAACATTAAATGATCCTTCGAAATAACCCTCTGCATTTGGAATATAAACGGGTATAATAACCCGATGGGACGATTTTGAAAGATCTAGTTCCTTGCTGATATTAGGATTCTGTCCTATTCGCATATCCTAATGTTATATCGGTCACAGATTAGCTGGTACGTGCTCAATCGGTTCATCTATACAGGTTTAAAAAAGTCGTATTTCGCAAGTATTTCTTCAAGTTCCTGTTTGGACACTACCGTATCCTTACTACTAAACTCCTCTATCTCAACACTGGTATCAGCCAAATTATGGTAGTGCATATAAAAGCTGTTGTCTTCTGCATTGTAATGTGTTCTCGGGATCTCTTCCTTGGCGATCATGATCTCATGGATTTTTTCTGAAATACGTGGTCTGCCAACAGTATATTTAAGTCCGAAGCGCGATTCATAGATCTCAAACAGATCCTTCACAAGGAAACTCTTCAAATTAGGAATCACGTTATATCCCGATACTTTAAGGCAATTCTCGATTACTTCAATCGCCTCAGCAGATTCGATCATGAATCGTGTCATCTCTTCACTATACAGCACCAGCGAATAATTGTTTCGTATACTATCCCATATCAAAGGAATGATGCTACCTGTCGAATTCAGAACATTTCCATAAATGGCTGTGCTCAATAAAACGTTAGACCTTTCTGCATTCACGATGAACGCTTCGCCACCTACAAATTTCATTGCCCCGTACAAAGTAGTAGCTCCCCTGCTTTTATCACTCGATATAAAACAAGCCGCTTCAAAATTATTGTCTTCGGCAACTTTACGTGAGTTCAACGCACCGGTAACAATTGTGTTGATAGATACTTCAACATTCTGGTCGACGGCTTCGATCTGCTTCAACGAGGCTGCAAATATGCCCAAATGATGGCCCTGGGCCGAACGATTCATAAGATCAAAATTAGCAACATCGCCAATAATACAGTTTATCTCAGGAAACTGCTTCTTAATAAAATAATGCTTTGCCTCATCCCTACTGTAAATTGTTATGTCGTAATCATCGTAGAAATGCGCTACCAGATGCTTTCCGAGAAATCCCGCACCGCCTGTAATAAATATCTTTTTTCGTTCAGTCATTAGTAATAGCTGGTTAAGGTTGATAAGAGTTGAGATTCAAATTTACTTTTAATATTTATATGAAACGGATCCGCGTGATAGGCAAGATGTAATTCTTTTATAGTCCTGTGAAGATCCGGTAAAAACACTTTGGTGGTATCAAATGTATCCTTACTCTTTAATTGTAATATTGAATTGATAGCGTCTTGTATATACATCAGGCTAATTTCAACATCATTGATATAACTTTCCTTGCCTGTTATGATATCCTGGCAAAAATTTGCCACAACCGACGTATGATACGGTTTTGCCAAGGGCCCAAATAAATTGGGAAATACTATTTTCTCAAATTTTTTATTCCAGGAATCACATACCGATCTCAGGTATTCCGAACCGGCCTTCTTTGAACGGCCATAAAAGCTGTCACCTTCTTCATGAATCGAACTGGTAAACAAAATATTCGGGTTAAGACCGGCCTTCGTTAGCAATGATATTATATCCCTGTTAATTCGTTCATTATTCTCGAACACCAGTTTTTCTTCCGATTCCCGGTGAGAGGAGGCCAGATGTATCAACCAATCAACCGTTTTTGGCGGATGTGGGAATATCTGTGTGAATTCCCTGTCTGTTATAAAAACTTCAAAACCGTCTTCAATAGCCAGCCTGTTTAAGAGATGTCTTCCCACAAATCCAGAGGCACCCGTTATAAGAATGGTCTTTCTGTTCATTCACTATTTATTGATTCACAAATTAAGAAATCGATATCTATTGTCCTAGCCTAAAAACAAATTAGCAGCTAGCGTTATCAACAATTGATCTCCCTCTATCGGGAGGATACTAACTTCTTTATTAGTAATTTCAAATTATTCAAACTGAATATCCACATCGGATCCAGGCCGAATAACTTTGGCATGGTCCTCAGCCATCCGAGATGCCCTTTTTTGATCTGCATTCTTACCAGCTGGCGTCTTAATTGGTTGAATTCATTCGCATTTATTAGCTGGTTATTTTTCATGTTAGTAACAACTTGCATAAGATAACCGGGCAGGTCAAGATATTTATTGCTGTTTTTAGCACTTATACCCTCATGTTTTCTGTAATAAACCAACGGTTGATCCATATAAAAAAAACTACCCTGGAATGAACATCGCACCCAGTACTCCATATCTTCACCAGCAGCAGGCATATCTTCATTAAAATAACCAACCTTATCTACCAACGACTTTCTAACAATTACGGATGAAGTCATTAAGGTCCAGTTACCAACCATTCTCATGTGTACCTTACCTGTTTTCTCGGCTGGATCACCAGGGCGTCCGATGATCTCGTCTAAAAGCTCCCCATCTTCATCAATACCTTGGCAACATCCATGCACCAGGTCTGTATCGGGATTCGAATCAAAGATCGCCATTTGTTTACTCAACTTGTCTTCACGCCACAGGTCATCATCATCAACAAACGCAATAAATTCTCCCTTTGCACTGCGTATTCCCTTATTTCTGGGGACCGCGGGACCACCGCTGTTGTCGATTCGGTGATACCGGACTTTCGGATAAGCTGAACAAAGATTCTGGGTCTGGTCGTTTGGTGAACCATCATCTATTACAATTATCTCGAAATTTGAGTACCGTTGCATCATAATACTCTCGAGCGTTCTAGAAAGAAGTTCCATACGATCGTAGGTAGGAATAATAATGCTAACCAGCTCAGCCATTAGATATCCTTTATTCGTTTTTTAATGCGCTTTAGTATACCCTTCAAAGAATATTTAGGGATTTTGTTTCTCGCAATTTCCTCTTCTATCTCCTTACGGTATTTGTCGTAATCCGTTCCGTATAACTCCTTAAGCATTCGTTCATCTTCCTTTTGTTTCAGCGGATTTTCCTCCGGATCATTACTAAGTCCGGAAAGATCAAAAATGGTCAAAAAATAAGGGATATGTTGAAAATGGTATTTCCCGCTTAAGTAACATTTTATATAAAAAGCTCGGTCTGCTCCCATTTTGTAAGACTCGTCGTAGTAGCCCATTTCATCAAACACAGAACTCTTGAAAAAAGTACTCTGGTGCGGTAATGAAGTCTTTACGAAATACGCCGGATAAAGCTCATCCGGGTATTTCTTAAATCCCTCTTCGAATTTATAATCTCCGTAAATTATATCACCTTTGAACTGGTTGTGATTAATAAATTCCTCTAAGGCGATTGCACCATTCAATTCATCACCACTATTCAGAAACAATAAATAATCTCCCCTGGCCTTAGCGATTCCCTTGTTCATTGCATTATAAATCCCGGTATCCGATTCACTCTGCCAATTCACCAATCCAGGTTCAAGATTTCTGAGATAGTCAACGCTGCCATCGTCGGAATTACCATCCAACACAAGGTATTCAAGATCCTTATAACTCTGCCCAATTACTGAGTCCACCGTTTTCTTTAGCCCTTCAACATTGTTGAAATTAATCGTTATTACGGAAAGAAACGGATTCTTCATCTCAATTCATTTTCTCTAGCCAAATATTTCCTCCTTTATTCAAATAGGCAAGGGGCATTTCTGTAAATACATCTTTACGGTGCAAATGCAAATAATGAGGGAACAATCTGATTTCATAATCGTTGTTATTCATTAGAAAGGCCCGTAAAAAATAATTCTCGTTCCAGTTCCTGCCACCATAAACCCAACCTTTGGGATATTCGAACGGATAGAAGATATCGTGGAAATGAATCCAAACTCCGGGCTTTAATATCGGAAGTATCTCGAAAAATATATAGTTCACATCACTGCCGGTTTTAGCCACATGTGTACTGTCTATAAATAGAATATCTCCTGCTTCTAATCGACTGAAATAAGAGGGTTCCACCTCCTGAACCTTCTTCGGAATAATGATAGTGCTTTTTTTGTCGTTTTCATTAATATTTTCGAACAGCCTTTCCGGATTGGGTTCTATAAAATGCAGATCGATTCGATTGTCGAAATTGTGCTGATTTACATCCAGCATTAAGGCAGATGAAAATCCCGATCCTACTTCAATTATTCTGTCCGGTTTAAGATGACGAAGCATACTATACAGGATAATCCCATCGGTATATGAGTACATCTCGTTTTCAAAATAGTACCTAAAATCGTCTTTTTTATGCGCCTCAAACGGAATATCGCTATAATACTTCTTCATTTCTGAAAGAAGTCTGACTTGTTCGTCTACTTTAAGGTCAATTCCTGCTAATTCTGGATTACTCGCTTCTTTCCAGATCACAGCCTCATTTTTTTTCGCCTCTTCTACCGATACTATAGGGGAATAATAATGTCCCGGCGGGAAACACGAATTGTCAATATATTGCCTATAATGAGCATACAGACCTCTGACGTAGGGTAATTTATTCAGAAGATTTTTTATTTCTCGCCGCATACTAAGAGGATATATACCAGGAATACATCTTTTCAATACCTTCTGCTAACGTCACCTCAGCCGTCCATCCCATTTTGTTGATCTTCGTTACATCGGTCAATTTTCTATAGGTACCATCCGGTTTATCCGTATTAAACACGAAATCACCTTCAAATCCCACAACTTTCTTAATAAGGTCGGCCAGATCTGCAATAGTAATATCGCTACCTGTTCCGATATTTATATGGGTGTTACGAACTTCATTATCCATTTGTAACGAACTTTCAGCATTATGATGGTTCATAAGAAAGGTACAGGCCTTTGCCATGTCCTCAACCCAAAGTAACTCACGCATGGGTTTACCACTACCCCATATTTCTACCTCAACTTTGTCGTTTTTCTCTATTCCAAAATCCGATAAAACCGCTGTAATCTTATCTTCGGAAGAATCACCGTCAATTCCGGCAATCGGCAAGGCTTTCAGATCTTTCCGTATGGTTTGCCAGTCATTGTTCTGAAGTGCTTTTCCCAAATG
>JABDPU010000240.1 GCA_013042625.1 Flavobacteriaceae bacterium
AAATCTTCCAATTCAGAAGGATCTGATCTAAGGAACATATTATAAATGAACATATTCGACCAAGGGTATTCTGTAATGGTCCTGACATTCATTTTATACTTCGGATCGGCACATACATAGGCATCTCTGGCGTATAATTCCTTGCCAGTCATGTAGTTAACTACCTCGTCGTATAAAATGTCAAAATTTTCCGGAGAGATCGGTTTATTGATCTTTCCCCACCAGATTTTGTCTTTTGTATAATCGTCCTTAACAAGGAAACGATCCTGAGGAGAACGTCCCGTAAATTTACCGGTATTAATGGCAAGGGTTCCATTGTTGGTTTCCTTTCCCATACCACGGGCGATTGTGGCTTCTTGTAGCTGTTCCGGCGTCCAGTTCCAATGAACATTAGCCCCGCTAATTCCATAGCGCTCAAGGTCAGCATGTTTTGGTGTAATGGTTTCGTGTTTCATCGTGTTCATTTTAGTTTCTTTTTCTAATCGTTATGTAATTGACAACGGCCATATTACAGGAACCAGGAGGACAATCAGGATTAAAAAAAGCAGAAGCAGGGGAGCTCCAACTTTGAGATAATCCTTGAACTTATATCCGCCGGCCGATAATACCATGGCGTTTGTTGTTGTTCCAATAGGGGTTAAGAATGCGGTAGAGGCGCTTACAGCAACTGTAATCATAAATGGCTTTGGGGAAACGTTTAAAGTTGTAGCTGCTAAGATAACAATTGGTGCCATTAAAACCGCGGTCGCCGAGTTATTAATAACCTGGCTGAAGGCTGTTGTTAATATGAAAATTCCTCCGAGAAGAATAACCGGATGTAATACGCCCAGACTTTTAACCAGTCCGTTGGCCATCATCTGTGCCACTCCGGTTTTCTGAAGGGCTAATCCCATTGGGATCATAGCTGCGATCATAATCACACTCACCCAGTTTATGCTTTTATATGTTTTTGTTAGTGGAATAGCTCCGGATATCAATACGACTCCTGCAGCGATCAATGCTGCAATGGCACCCGGGACGACATTGAGAACTAACAATAGAATCATCAGGACTAACGCACCTAAGGCTATATAAGATCGAAACGTAAGATTTCGAACATCCTTTGCAAGTCCTTCCGGACTTCCGCAAACCACCAGGTTTTCATACTGGGACTTCATGTTTTCAATATTTTCCCATGAACCTCTGATGATAAAACCATCGCCAGCCTGTATCCGAACCTCTCGCTCGGTTAATGGTTTATTGTGCCTTGAAGCCGCTAACAACTGAACACCATATCGCTTAAAGAAATTCCCCAGTTTCACTTTACGACCTACTAAAAGGGACTTTGGATTTACCAGTACCTCGGTCATTCCTATCTCCTGGTTGATGAGATTATGGCGCATTTCATCCTTTGTTGCCTCATTTGGCAGCAGCCCAAGACGATATTTGATCATCAGGGCGTTAATAGACTTGGTATCACCCTTAACAGTTAGTATATCATGATAATAAACCATGGTTTCAGGCTCTGGAAACTCAATAAAAGGTGTTATTCCAGAAAGCGGGTTAGGATGACGACGTTTAATCCGGATGACCGTAACATTATAATCACTATCCAGGTTCCATTCAGAAAGAGCAGTATTGATAAATGGTGAAAGGGAACGCACCCTGAGTTTATAATAGTCGTTCTCAATTTTATAGGCCTCGATCCACTTGTGTACTGTTGACTCGATATCAACGGGTTTGTTGTTCGTTTGATTCTTCGGAAGGAGTTTGTAGCCGATGTATCTGAAATATAGAATCGTAATCAAAAGCATGGGCAGGCCAATAAGCGCAAATTCGAAGAATGAAAATGAAGCATGCCCTGATTCAGCAAGTGCGTTACTGACAATAATATTCGGAGGGGTTCCTGTTAAAGTAAGTAGTCCGCCTGTATTCGATCCGAAAGCCACCGGCATTAATACCTGGGAGGGGAGGATATTCATTTTCCATGCTGAAGAAATCGTCACAGGCAGTAGGGTAGCCACTGTTCCAGTATTACTCACGAACCCTGAAAGCAGTCCTGAACCCAGGGTAACAATAATTAAAAGTCTGCTTGGAATATTCCTGGCCCATTGAATTAATTTCTGTCCGGCCAGTGCAGTCCAACCGGTAGTTGACAGCCCTTCACCAATAATAAACAGACTGGCGATCATAATGACTGTCGGATTACTAAATCCGCTTAAAGTTTCGGTGAGATCGAGGATGCCGAAAGCGAATAGACTCAGCATTGAAATCAGCGCTACCACGTCTGGAGGATATTTGCCCCATACAAAAAGGACAATGGTAACGATAAGTATGATGAGCATGGTTTCGACCATAAAAAGGCTTTGAAATCTGAGGTAAAATTACTGGCGTTTAATGGTATTAATCATGATATTCATCATGTTTTACAAGGGTTTTTAACTTTTGTCAGATTCTTAGTATTCTAACTGAATTTTAAAAAATTCAAAATACGAAAACATATGCGTAACGAAAACTCTTCAACAAAGAACATCTTTTTAATACCTTTGATTTAGAAATCGAACCTTAAACCATGAAACTAGATATTCTTGCCTTCGGATCTCATCCCGATGATGTGGAATTAGGTTGTAGCGGAACGCTGGCCAAAGAAATTTCAAAGGGTAAAAAAGTTGGAATAATAGACCTGACACGTGGCGAATTAGGCACCAGGGGAACGGCTGAAACACGTGATGTTGAATCGGAAGAGGCAGCAAAAATACTGGGTGTGTCTGTTAGACTGAATATGGAATTTGCCGACGGTTTTTTTGTCAATGACAAATGGCACCAGATTGAACTGATAAAGATGATCAGGAGATATCAACCGGAAATTGTTTTTTGCAATGCCGTTGATGACAGGCATATTGATCATGCCAAGGGAAGTCAGTTGGTTAGTGACGCCTGTTTTTTAAGCGGATTGCTGAAGGTAGATACCAAGGATGATGATGGAGATGGCTGGCAAGATCCCTGGAGGCCGAAACAGGTATATCATTATATTCAATGGAAGAACCTGAAGCCAGATTTTGTGGTTGACGTAACAGGTTTTATGGATAAGAAAATGGATGCTGTGCTGGCTTATAAAACACAATTCTACGATCCAAATAGTGAAGAGCCTGAAACCTTGATATCCAGCAAGAATTTTACCGATAGTGTCAGGTACAGGGCACGTGACATGGGTCGCTTAGTTGGCACGGAATATGCAGAAGGGTTTACTGCAGAACGATATCCGGCAGTTGACAGCGTATTCGATCTGATCTAAAATGTTTATAAAACACTTTGAAGAAGTTTTGTAAAGAATTACATTTGCATGCACAAAATTAAACGGTGGTTGTAGCTCAGTCGGTTAGAGCACTAGATTGTGGTTCTAGGGGTCGCGGGTTCGAATCCCGTCTTCCACCCGAAACTAA
>JABDPU010000047.1 GCA_013042625.1 Flavobacteriaceae bacterium
ATTTTTCGATTAAGCCCTCATTAATCATTATGTCAAGAGCCTCTATGTCTCTGACTAATTGATGAATATAATTTGCTTTATCTTTTTTCGATGTGAGTTTAATGACCTTTAAGTCTCCCATAATAAGGCGTATGAAGTTGAAAAAAAATTAATATAACGTGCAGCACTATACTAAAATATGATATTTATCATGAGGGCTAAAGGCTAATTTCTATTTTTGTTTGAATATGAAGTACAGATTAAGGCGGCGCGATAAACTGAAAAGCCGAAAATTGGCAGAGCAGGTCTTTAATGAAGGCAAAGCAATCAATTCTTTTCCCTTGAAGTTGATCTATCTGGTCAAGGAGCCCGAAAATGATTCCAGCCTGAAAATGGGGTGCTCTGTCTCTAAGCGACTGTTTAAAAAAGCCGTAAATAGAAACAAGATTAAGCGCCTTATCCGCGAATCCTACAGGTCCAACAAGCCTTTGATTTTTAACAACATCACAACACAATGTGCGTTTATGATTTTGTACATTGGTAAGTCGATGCCGTCATACTATGAGATTCATAAGTCTATGACGCCTCTTTTAAAGAAATTAAAACAAGAGATCGAACCCTAAATACTTAGGCCATGAAAAAAAAGATTTTAATCCCACTTGCGGCTGTTGCTTTATTCTTTAGCACAACTGCTTTTCAGAATGATTTTTTTGAGATCGCTAAGCAGATCGAGATATTCACAACCGCATTTAAGGAGCTCAATATGAACTATGTTGATGAAACCAACCCGGGTGATTTGATGAATACAGCTATTAAGAACATGCTGAATGAGCTTGACCCTTATACGGTTTTTATGAATGAGCAGGATGTTGAAGCGGCCCGAATCAATAATGTTGGTGATTATACAGGAATAGGGGCTAGTGTTAAAACCCTGAAAGATAAATTAGTTGTTGTAGAGCCTTATAAAGGATATCCCGCAGACAATGCTGGTCTAAAGGCTGGTGATGAAATTATAAAGGTTGGAGATGTCATTGTTGCTGATTTTAAAGAGAACGCCGGTGATCTTCTTAGGGGATCCGCTGGCTCCGAAGTTAAAATTACCTATCGCAGACAAGGAGCGACAGCTGAAGCTACCATTACGCGCCAGGAAGTTGAACAAAAAGCTGTTCCGCTTTACAGGATGGTAAATGAAACGACCGGATACATTGCTTTGTCAAAATTTACAGCATCAGCATCTTATGAGGTTTCAAATTCGCTGCGTTTGTTAAAAGCGGATGGCGCAAAAGAACTTATCCTGGATCTTAGAGGGAATCCCGGTGGATTGCTTCGTGAAGCTATTGCTATTGTCAATTTGTTTGTTCCTAAAAATCAACTTGTTGTTACCACTAAGTCAAAAGTGGAGAAGTATAACAAAACCTATTACACCCAAAAGGAACCAATTGATATCGAAATTCCGGTAATTGTTTTAATTGACGGTGGAAGTGCTTCGGCTAGTGAAATTGTATCCGGAGCCATTCAGGATCTCGATCGCGGCATCGTAATTGGAAGCCGTAGTTTTGGTAAAGGACTGGTTCAAAGGCCGAAACAACTTACATATGGCACCCAAATGAAAGTTACTATTTCAAGATATTTTACGCCATCTGGCCGTTGCATCCAGGCGCTTGATTATTGGAATCGCGATGAAAAAGGTAATGCGGTTCGCGTGAAGCGCGAAAATTATAATGAATTCAAAACCATGAACGGCCGGTCTGTTTTTGATGGTGGCGGCGTTCAGCCGGATATCGAAATTGAAGGCTCAAAGGTGTCGCCGGTTACCAAAGCCATTATTGCTGACGATTATATCTTCGACTACGTCACCAAGTATTACTATTCCCATGATAAACCTAATTTATCAAGTTTTCAATTGTCGGATTCCGATTTTTCTGACTTTAAAGCTTATTTAAGCAGTAGAAACTTTGCTTTTGAGACTAAAACCGAAAAAGAACTGGAAAAAGTACTCTCTACAGCAGTTGATGAGGAGTTGGATGGCGCTATTGCTTCAGGCTATAGTAATTTACTCAACCAGCTCAGTGCATATAAAAACGAGGTGGTTGATAAAAACAAGGATCAGCTGCTGTCTTTAATAGAAAATGAGATCATTAAAAGGTATTATTACCGGGAGGGCTTACATGAGTACTACCTGGCTAATAATGAAGAAATTGTAAAGGGAGCCGAAATCCTTGCTAACCCCAGTAAATACAGGTCTTATTTGAGGCCGTAACCCCCGGATTCAGAGCTTTTTAATAAATATAGCCTATATTTATGGCAGAGAATAACATGATTTATGTTACGCTTTGTTTACTTCCTGCCCCTCATTTGTGCATTTTCCTATGCTCAGGATTTTGCTCACAATGTCTATTTTGATACCGATCAATACGTGGTCAGCACACAGGAAGAGCAGAAATTCCAGAGTTTTTTAGAACAGATTGATTCGGTTTCCATTAAGAAGATCACTATCTATGGTTTTTGTGATGATCGCGGTACCGATGAATATAATCTCTGGCTTTCCAAGAAAAGAGCGAATACAATTAAGTGGTATTTTACCGATAACGAATTTTCGGAGAATTTAATCACTATTCTTGATGGTAAAGGTGAGGTGGCCCTTGATCCCTTCCGGAAAGATGATCTGGTAAATATCCGGCAAAGCAACAGGCGGGTTGAAATTTTCATCGATTCCTCTTCAAAATCTACCAAACGTGATACTCTTGAAATTCCAACAGCTCAGGAACTACTGAAGGGTGAACTAAAAGTTGGAGATAAAGTCCGTTTAAAGAATATTTATTTTAAAACCGGTTACAGCCAGGTTGTTCCTGAATCAATCCCCATATTAAAAGAAATCGCTGAAGTTCTTTTAGAGCGCACCGATATCTATTTCACTATTCAAGGGCATGTATGCTGTACCCACGATACTTATGATGCGGTAGACCGCGCAACAAATAAGCGGAATCTTTCTGTTTCACGAGCTAAGTTTATCTATAAATACCTTCTGAACCGAGGTATCGATAAAAAACGAATGAAATATGTTGGGTTAAGGCGAAAATTCCCTTTAGGTAAAAGCCCAAAATACGACCGCAGGGTCGAAATAGAAATTACCTATGTGGCGAATGATCATTAGTCTTTGATCATAAGTATATGAGGAATGCCGTCTTCCAGATATTCCTCTCCTGTTTCTTTAAATCCTAAATTGTTATAAAATGTTTTGAGATAAGTCTGTGCAGATAAACAGACTGATTCAGTCTCAAATTTCTCTTCAATAGCATTAATGGTAGCCCTCATGATGTCATAGCCGTATCCTTTTGACCTGGCGCTGTTTTTTACTAAAACACGACCGATTGTAGCGGTTTCAGGATAGTCACCTGATTTATAAACCCGTGTATAAGCAACAAGTTCTTCGTTCTCAAAACCCAAAACATGGAGGGCCTTCTGATCTTTGTTATCAATGTCCTGATAGATACATTTTTGTTCAACAACAAAAACCTCACTCCTTAGGCGGAGTAATTCATAAAGTTCCTCAAGGTTAAGTTGATTAAAAAATTTACTTGAAACGATCATGAATCAGTCTTGTATAATTATATCCTTCGGATCCTCTTTACCGTATTCTGGCTGAATGTTTACATGGTTTATATTAAACTTCTTTTCTAAAACTGTTTCAATATTCGAAAGAATTATATTGAATGTAGAAATGGAAGTATCTTCTTCTAAATCAACATGAGCTTCCAGGTGAGTTTCTTCTTCATTGAGTTGCCAAACATGAATGTGGTGTATGTTTTTAATACCATCTATTTTTTGAACTTCTTTTACAATGTTTTGTATGGCTATATGATCTGGCGTGAATAACATCAATACCTTAAAAGAATCACGAAGTAAATCGAATCCTACAAAGATCAGATAAACAGCGATTGCAAAGGTCAGTAAGCTGTCTACCCAGAATAATTCATAGAATTTCATTAATAAACCACCAATAAGTACAGCAACACTAGCCATCATATCTGTAAACAAATGCAGATAAGCGCTTCGCATATTCATGTTTTTCTTTGAATCACGTCTTAATAAAAGAACGCTGAACCCATTTCCTAAGATAGCGATGAAAGAAAGCCAAATAACGATGTTTGATTCGATAATAACCGGTGCCTGGAATCGTTCAATAGCTTCTATTATTAAAAATATAGCTATGATCACCAGGGCCGCAGCATTTACAAATGCAGCAAGGATCTCAGCTCTTTTATACCCGAATGTGCGTTGTAATGAAGCATTTCTCCTGGCTAATCGTGCCGCGATATAACTCACCACCAGTGAGATGGTATCTGACAGATTGTGTAAAGCGTCACTTAATAATGAAATACTCGAAGAAACGAATCCTCCTATAACCTGGGCAATTGTAATAATCAGGTTAAGGACTATCGCTATTAAAAGCCGTCGACCCGTTTGTTGGCTGTTATGAGAATGGTTATGTGAGTGTGAATGTCCCATTAACAGGAAACTGGGATTTTGTCAACCCGGCGTTCATGTCTTCCGCCTTCAAATTCCGTTTCTATAAATGTATCCACCATTTCCAGAGCCTGTGGCAGAGTTGTAAACCTGGCCGGGATACTCAATATATTTGCGTTATTATGCTCCCTGGCTAATGCTACTATTTCTTTATTCCAACATAAGGCCGACCTGATCTTCTGATGTTTGTTCGCGGTCATATTCGCACCATTACCGCTTCCGCATATAATAATTCCACAGTCTGATGTTCCATTTTCCACATCCTCGGCTACAGGATGGATGAAATCAGGATAATCAACACTTTCATTTGAATCGGTACCATGATTGATCACCTGAAAACCTTTATTTTGGAGATGATTTTTAATAGCGAGTTTATATTCTGTTCCGGCGTGATCGTTTCCTATTGATATTATCATGTTTTCAATTGTTAGTTATCGCCTAAAATTACAAAATATGAAGTCAGCTTCTTATAGTATGTTAGTTACTTTTTCACATATAGGTTAATAACTATTGAAGATTAATGATAACTAAATTTTTAGGATCCATTTTTTATTCTCATTTGAAAATTTATCTTGATTTTCAAAATTAAGATACCTAAAAAAGTGAATTATATGTGAACCATAAATAATGGGTTTTAAACCATACTCATCTAATAATTTTATTAAAAATTAAATGATATTATACCTTATCAACAGTTGTTAAATAGGAAGTATAAGTAATTCAAAAACAGTATTTTAATATATTTTATAAATGTTTATAAATCACTATGAACTGTGAATAATTTAAAAACCTAATGAATAGATGTTAAGTTATCAGCCTTATTAACACACCATTATAATTAACATTAAATATTAATTAATAAATCAAATTATGATAATGATGTTAACTGTGAAAAAGATAAAGTCAAAAGCGCGTTTATTTATTGAATTAAGCAGTAGCTTTGTTTCAGATTAATCCCATATGGCACGAAAGAAAAAGAAGAAGCGATCGAGAAAAATCTCCAATCTTACCGAAAGTATCCTGAACATCTTGAGAACCAATCGCAATCGTGCTTATAATTACAGGCAAATTGCATCGCAGTTAGGTGTAAATGACCCTAGTAGCCGAAATCAAATTATTAAAACCCTGCAGCGATTAAAAGAGAAGGGCGACTTAATTGAAAATGAAAGGGGAAAGTATCAATATAACAGTACCACAACCTATTATTCGGGTCTTGTGAATATGAATTCCAACAAGACCGCTTATATCTATATCGAAGATCTAGATGAAGAGGTTTTTATCGCCTCTAATAATCTAAATAAAGCCCTTGATCGCGATGAGGTAGAGGTTTATGTATTCAAAAGAAGAAAGCGAGGACGACTGGAAGGTGAGGTTACTAATATTATTAAACGCTCCAGATTTGAGTTTGTCGGTGTTATTCACTTGAATAAGAATTTCGCTTTTGTGGTATCAGATTCATCTAAAATGTATGTAGATGTGTTTGTTCCGAAGAATAAAACAAAAAGAGCTGAAGACGGTGACAAAGTAGTTGTTCAGATTGAAGAATGGCCTGAAAAAGCTGATTCTCCAATTGGTAAGGTTATTGAAGTTCTTGGTAAACCAGGAGAACATAATACCGAGATGCACGCCATTCTTGCTGATTACGGACTTCCGCATGAATTCCCGAAGGAAGTTGAGAATTATGCCAATAAACTGGATACTTCAATCACCCAGGATGAAATTAAAAAAAGAAGGGACTTTAGAGATGTCCTTACTTTCACAATAGATCCTAAGGATGCAAAGGATTTTGATGATGCATTGTCCTTTCAAGTTCTTGATAATGGAAATTATGAGATCGGTATTCATATTGCTGATGTCACGCATTATTTACAGGAAGGTACTATTCTTGACGATGAGGCTTTTGAACGCGGAACGTCGGTATACCTTGTTGATCGGGTTGTTCCCATGCTTCCCGAGATCCTTTCAAACCAAGCCTGTTCTTTACGGCCTAATGAAGAGAAGTATACCTTCTCCGCTGTATTTGAAATGAATAATAAAGCTGAGGTTAAATCGCAGTGGTTTGGTAGAACGGTAATTTACAGCGATGCGAGATTTGCTTACGAGGAAGCCCAGGATATAATTGAATCGAAATCAAGCACTATTACCGAAAAAAACTCGCTTACAGGAAAGACCTATAAAACAACTCAGGAATTAACTGATGCAATTCTTAAGTTTGATGACCTGGCGAAAATTATGCGTAAAAAACGCATGCAGGCCGGCGCTATTTCATTCGATAAAGCGGAAGTTAAATTTCATCTGGATGAACATAACGAGCCAACCGGAGTATATTTTAAAATAACCAGCGATGCTAATCATTTAATAGAAGAGTTTATGCTGCTGGCAAATAAAAAGGTAGCTGAATTTGTCGGTAAAAAACAACCATCCAGAACCTTCGTTTATCGAATTCACGATGAACCGGATGATCAGAAACTTGCTGATCTGCAGAATTTAGTATCTCGATTCGGATATAAGGTTAATTTTCAAAGCCATGAGAGTATAACAAAATCTTTGAATAAATTACTTAAGGATGTTGTGGGCAAAAAAGAGCAGCATCTGGTAGATACTTTAGCAATCAGAACCATGAGTAAGGCTGAATATTCCGTTCACAATATCGGTCATTACGGACTGGCATTTCCTTATTACAGCCATTTCACTTCTCCTATTCGTCGTTATCCCGATGTTATGGTGCACCGCCTCCTTCAACATTACCTGGATGGCGGTAAATCATTAAACGAAGAGTTGTTTGAAGAGCGTTGTAACCATTCTTCAAAGATGGAATACCTGGCAACCAAAGCCGAACGGGATTCTATTAAATATATGCAGGTTAAATTCATGCAGGACCATAAAGACCAGGAGTTCAAGGGTGTAATTTCAGGGGTTACAGACTGGGGAATCTACGTAGAAATTATTTCTAATGGTTGTGAAGGCATGGTTAGAATCAGGGATATAAAAGACGATTACTATACCTTCGATCAACAGCATTATGCATTGGTTGGAGAGAATTCTAAAAACATGTATCAGCTTGGTGAGGAGGTAATTGTTAAGGTTAAGAAAGCCGACCTGGTTCAAAAGCATCTTGATTTTTTACTTTTAGGAAAATCAAATGATTCATAAAAGTAAAAACTGTGTAACACAACTCATCTTATCATATCTTTAAACTGTAAAAGTTTATGGCTAAGATTAGACGATACGACATTGACTGGATCAGGGTTTTGGTATTCGACATCCTGATCATTTATCATGTAGGGATGTTCTTTGTGCCCTGGGGCTGGCATATCAAGAATGATGTAATCGTAGACTGGTTTCAGTTACCCATGGCCTTTGTCAACCAATGGCGATTACCAATTCTTTTTGTGGTATCCGGAATGGGAACCAGATATGCCATGTCTTTTCGATCGGGAAAGGTTTATTTGAAAGAGCGATTGTGGAGGCTGGGGATACCACTTATAGCCGGAATATTACTTATTATACCACCACAGGTCTATCTGGAACGAATAGTGAACGAGGATTTTACCGGTAATTATTTTCAATTCTATCCACATTTTTTTGAAGGCATTTATCCCTCTGGAAACTTTAGCTGGCACCACCTCTGGTTTTTACCATATTTATTGCTGATGTCTTTATTGGCAACACCTCTATTTCTGAAATGGCGCCGTCCGAAAAACAAGTTTATTCACTGGTTTAAAGAACGCCTTGAAAAATCACCATATTACCTGTATTTGTTTACAGTTCCATTGTTTTTTGTGGAAGCATTTATGGAACCGATTTTTCCGGTCACCCATGCATTAATAGGCGATTGGTACGCTTTGGTGTTATATAGCTTCCTGCTTCTCTACGGATTTATTTTAATCGGAACTGGAGATGTGTTCTGGAGTTCGGTTGTTAAACTAAAAAAGATTGCCGCTGTTATTGGTATCATTTGTTTTCCAATTCTCATTTGGTTCTGGTTAAATGTTGACAGCTCCTTTTTTATTCCGGTTCTGAAAATTCTAAACCTTTGGAGTTGGATCATTGTAATTTTCGGATTCAGTGCACGTTATCTGAACAAAGAAGGTAAAGTTGTAAAATACAGGAACAGGGCGGTTTATCCATTCTATATTTTACATCAGACCATAATTGTAATATTAGGATATTATTTAATGAATCTGCCAATACATTACGGCCTGAAATTTGTGATAATGCTTGTTGGAACATTTGGAATATCATGGATTTTATATGAATTTATAATACGCCGAACACCATTTTTACGACCCTTGTTCGGGATTAAATCGAAATAATTATCAAAAACCCTCAATACATAAACCGATGAAAAATTTGTTTGCACTACTATTCTTTCTTTTGAGCCTAAATGGCTTTTCACAGAACCCTATAACGAAAACAGTTGGTGAGTTTACTGAACTGAAAGCGTATGACCTTATCAATATTGAAATGATCCAGTCCGATGAAAACCGGCTTGAGATCAGCGGAAAGAACGCCAATGATGTTGTTGTAATCAACAAGAATGGCACCCTGAAAATCAGGATGAACATGGATGAGATCTTCGATGGTGACGACACTTTTATTAAACTTTATTATACCAGTGTAGATGTTATTGACACCAATGAAGGAGCTTATGTTTATTCCGATGACACCATAGAACAATATGAAATTGAATTGAAATGCCAGGAAGGCGGGAAAATCAAAATACCAATTGAGGTCAAGCAAGCTGAATTAAGAGCTGTAACCGGAGGTATTCTGGAATTAAAAGGAACAGTAAACAACCAGGATATTCGCGTAAACACCGGAGGGATATTCAATGGTGAAGAGCTTAAAGCGGTAACTGCAAGCGTAGCGGTTCGCGCCGGAGGAGAAGTAAGAGCTTATGCCTCTGAACTCATGGATATAAAAATAAGGGCCGGAGGAGATGTTTACGTCTATGGCAACCCAACCACGGTTAAGGAAAACACAGCTTTAGGCGGCCGAATTAAACGCATGGATTAGTAAGCTATAGCTTATCTTTTCCTAATTTTGTGGAAACCCAATCCACGAGATGATTGATGATGTTTTAGCAGCTATCCCCTTTGGCTTAATCCTGGCTTTTACCATTGGCCCTGTGTTTTTTGTGCTTTTGGAAACCAGTGCAACCAAGGGTTTTAAAAGTGCGCTGATCTTTGACCTGGGTGTTATTTTTGCCGACATCATTTTTATAGCGGTTGCTTTTTTTAGTACCAGCCGGTTGTTGGAAAAAGTAAAGGAAGACCCCAATTTTCTCATCTTCGGAGGCATTCTTCTCGTAGCTTATGGGATCATTGCCTTTATAAAGACTTCTCGCTCATTCAGGGCAATAGTCAGGGAGTATCATCGCGTCGAGATAAAAAAGAATTTCGGCAAACTGTTTATAAAAGGCTTCCTGCTGAATTTCATCAACATTGGAGTGCTGTTGGGGTGGTTGGGCTTCATTGTTATTGGTACCTCACTAACTTCTTCTGAAAAAGGACTACTGGTGTTTATCACCACCATGCTGGTTACATATTTTTTGATTGACCTTCTGAAGATTGCAGCAGCCAAACGCCTGAAAAACCGCCTTACACCAAGGCTGATCTTTAAGACCAAACGAATAATAGCGCTTGTTATACTAGGCTTCGGAGTATTGTTGTTGGTACAGGGGTTTTTCCCAGAGGAAAAGGAATTGATAAAGGACAGGATTGAGAAGATAAACCCAATCAAGGATAAACGAGGCACAAAAAAAGACACCCTGAATTAAAATCCGGGCGCCTTTGTCTGTTGAGGCGTCTAGCGGATTCGAACCGCTGTAAAAGGTTTTGCAGACCTCTGCCTAGCCACTCGGCCAAGACGCCATTCAAGGACAGCAAATGTAAAAAATTTATAAGTGAATACCCATTTAGGCTTTGTTTTTTCGTTTTTCGGTCATTTTTATAGTTACTTTCTCAACATCACCTCCAATAGGCGGATTTAACTTACTCACCCAAACCGTTGCTTTATCTACTTTTGGCTCCTCATCAAGAATACGAGTCAAAATTCTTTTTGCCACGGTTTCAAGCAAATGAGCAGGCCTAAGCATCTCTTCTTTGGTTATCCGATTCAAAAGAACGTAGTCCACCGTGTCTCTCAAAAGATCAGATTTGGCTGATGGTTGAAGATTCGCCTTTACCTCCAGGTCTACACTATAATCACTGCCGATCTTCTTTTCCTCCTTCAGACAACCATGATAAGCAAAAACCCTTATGTTCTCAACTCTTACCGTTCCCATTAACTTGTCATTAAGTCAAAAATATTAGACAATGCGCTGGTTTTGGTTTTGTAGAATTCGGTATAGGTGCATCGCTCGCAGGTAACAGAAGTAAATTTCTGAGTTTGCACATCAAATATTTTAGACAATGTCCCGCCGGTGGCCCGCATTTGACCAACCTGGTAAGTCCGATTACCGCATTTCGGACATTTATAATTAGAGTGTTGCATGAATCTTTTTTTCAAAAATAATTATTCTGCTTCAAGTTTGTCGACAGAACAGCGGATAATTAATTAATTTTGCAGCTTAGTTCACTGAACAGAAAGATACTATGGCAGACGAGTATATACCACTTAATTTTTTAGAGCAAATTGTTGAAGAGGATCTTGCTAACGGCATGCCCCGCGAACAATTGCGATTCCGGTTTCCCCCCGAACCCAATGGTTATCTTCATATTGGTCACACAAAAGCTATTGGGATTAGTTTTGGCCTTGGCGAAAAATATAACGCACCGGTAAACCTTAGGTTCGACGATACCAACCCGATTAAAGAAGAGGCGGAATACGTAGAGGCTATAAAAAAAGACATTAAATGGCTTGGCTATGCCTGGGATAAGGAATTGTATGCCTCAGACTATTTTCAGCAGTTGTATGATTGGGCTATTCAGCTGATCAAAGATGGTTATGCTTATGTAGACAGTCAGTCTTCGGAACAGATTGCCGAACAAAAAGGAACACCTACTCAGGCGGGAACGAACAGCCCGTATCGGAACAGAAGTATTGAGGAAAACCTCGACCTGTTTACAAGAATGAAAAATGGTGAGTTTGAAGCAGGAACGCATGTCCTGCGGGCCAAGATAGACATGGCCGACCCCAACATGCTAATGAGAGACCCTATCATGTACAGGGTTTTATACGCACACCATCACCGAACCGGTGACGACTGGTGTATTTACCCCATGTACGACTGGACTCATGGCGAAAGCGACTATATCGAGCAAATTTCTCACTCATTGTGCTCCCTGGAATTTAAACCACACAGAAAACTTTACAATTGGTTCAGGGATCATGTTTTTGAATATGGTAAAAGCGAGCTGCCTCTTCCACCCAAACAAAGGGAATTCGCCCGATTAAACCTGAGCTATACCATAATGAGTAAGAGAAAACTTCTGAAACTTGTTGATAAAGAAATAGTTTCAGGCTGGGATGATCCGCGCATGCCTACTATTTCAGGTTTAAGAAGAAGGGGATACACACCCGCTGCCCTGCGTAAATTTGTTGATACTGCCGGCGTGGCTAAACGAGACAATGTCATTGATGTGTCACTGCTGGAGTTCTGTATCAGGGAAGACCTTAACAAAACAACTAACAGGGTCATGGCAGTTCTCAACCCGGTTAAGCTTGTAATTGATAATTACCCGGAAAATGAAGAAGAATGGCTTGAAACCGAGAATAATCCTGAGGATGAGTCCGCAGGGACCCGAAGCATTCCTTTCAGCCGGGAGCTCTATATCGAGCGTGAAGATTTCAGGGAAGAGGCTAACAGGAAGTTTTTCAGGCTAACCCTTAACAAAGAAGTGCGCTTAAAAGGAGCCTATATCATAAAAGGGGAATCCGTTGTTAAGGACGAGGAGGGAAATATTACTGAAATACACTGTACATATGACCCT
>JABDPU010000006.1 GCA_013042625.1 Flavobacteriaceae bacterium
TGTCCCCATTATCGGCATCGGTCTGGTTGAAATGATAACTAACTGTAAGGTTTCCATTTCCACCCGTAATATTCGCGTCAAAATTGGTCAATTCTATGGCGATGGAACCGTCTGCGGTATTGTCATCACATAACTGGACGTTACCCGGACTGTTTATAACAGGCAATGGATTTACAATTAGCTGAAAGGTGGTGAAAGCCAGGCATCCGCTATCCAGGTCTTCGATCCTAACATAAATGGTTTGAGGATTTATAGTATTTTGAATCGTACCTGTGATGGGATTAAGCCCGGCTTGTGCATCAGCATTGCTATAATGGTATGAAATGGTATAATTCCCGGGAGGCACGGCAGCCTCTGCTTCAGAATCCATAACTGATAGGTCGAACGTCTCAATTCCATCTCCACTTATATCATCACAAAGTTCAATGTTGGTTAGCGGCTCGGCAGTTTGCTCAGAATTTAAAGTTATTGTCACTTCATCGGTTAGAACACAGTCCTCGGTACCCAATGGTATAATAATTTCTACTGAATAATCTCCGGAATCTGTAATATCAAGACTGGAGGCATTTTCCCCGTTTAAAAGGGAACCGTTTCGGTACCAGGAATATGAAGCCAGTGGATTTTCAATATCTCCGTCAAGGGTATAGCTGTCGGCGCATGTTGTAATATCCTGGCCGAGTTCCACAGTTGGATTAAAACTATTACCCTGAATAAAAACCGCAGAATCATAATTCTCATCGGTTTGATCGGCAATGATCAGTTTGATATGATACTGAACATTCGGTATAATGTTGGCGGAGGCGGTAAGCACCACGGTTCTTCCATTGTAGTTTGTATCTCCAAGAGAGTATCCGTCGAAGTAGGAATCATTTTCCGCATCGCAGAAACCAACGATCTCATCATGAATCGTATTGGTATTTACAGGAATGGAGGTTCCTGGAATAAGGGCAATATTGGTATAGGGTGCAGACGACCCGGCTTCACGGATCAGAAAGGCAAATCCATCAGAGTATTCACAGGGGAAATTACCAAAGTATTCTTCGGAAGCCAGTATGTAATTGAATTGTATGAGGTTTGAAATGGAGATGAAATCGAATTCTATTGTGGTGGCGTTATAGGTGTTTGATATGCCAAGAGCGGTTTCAAGATCGGCATCGGGGCCCCAGTTCAATTCACCATCATTCAAAATATTGTCGTTGGTTGTATTTCCACCGGCATTGGCATTTCCCGTTGTAAGTACAATTCCGTTTTCAAATGGAAAATTTGATAAATCCCTTTCGAAGTATCCAAAGCTGGAGAATCCGTTAATTGAGCCATTGATTGGAGAATTGATATTCGTGACCTCAACACAACCTTCTACCAGGTAATCCTGGATGAGTTGCTGAGCATTCAGGGAATTGTCGACAGAGATCTTCTGTGCATTAACCGTGATACTGAATAGTACAAAGAGCAGCAAAAAATTGCTGCTCAGGCACACATTTATAGCAAATTTCTTTATAAGCAGGTTCATGTTTTAGTATGCAATGGATCAGAGTTGGGGTTCTGAAGCGTGAAAATGCTTATTATTCGATGAAAATACAAATATTATCGACGAAATACATGTTATTTTAACATTTAGTAGTTCAGGTATACCCAGCCCGTTAATGAAGAGTAATTGGGGTCATTAAGATGCAGGACATAAAAATAGGTTCCGACAGGAACCAGTTCGCCTTGATCATTAAGTCCGCGATTGGAACGCCCATACCATTTCAAACTGTTATTTCCCTCGAAGATCAGGGTGCCGTACCTGTTGTAAATCAGGAGTTTGTGCTGATCGAAGATGTCATACAAGCCCTGAATATTGAACCAGTCATTATAGCCATCATCATTGGGTGAAAATCCATCGGGAATTGTGGGCGGACAATTTTCAACTACAAGTTCAAAGCGGAATAATTGATAACAGGGTGAATATGGAATTCGGATATATATTTTTTGTGGGGATAACTGATTTATAAAGTTAGCCGGATTTAAAATGGGATTGTTTAGTTGGATGGCATCTTGCTCGGATAAATAAAAATTGGCCTCGTTCACATCAAATTCATCCGAAATGGTTTCCAGCGCTGTGGTCAGATTAAAAGCAGTCATATCGAAGCCATCATCACAGCCGGGCAGGGGAGGTAAATCTATGGTGGGTTCCGATGAAGGGATCTCTATTGATAAAGCAGTTTCGTTATTGACTTCATTTGTTTCATTGACTATACCCATCCCAGAGCCTTCATCATCAACAATAACAAGCAGATTAACTATTGATGTATCGAATTCAGAAATGGTTATTTCAATGGTTCCCGACTCACTGCCGCCAATGGGAATGTTTGCATTGGTTTGAGCCTGGGCAACCAATATACCATCCAGATAAAATGCTATTGGCGTCCCTGCCGGCAGAACATCTGTACTATTTATATTATAAACCGCATAATCGATAATAAGACTATTGGAGTTACATTCTTCCCGAACCTGGTCTACAACAATTGTAGCATCAGGTAACTGGCTGTTCAATACCGTAATGATATTATTAAGGATAATCAGGTCGGCCCTAAAATTGCCACCCGAATCAAAGTCCCCTGTGGTCAGTTTAATGGTTGCCGAGGTATCACCTATGCTAATATTGTCCTGAATGTCGTATACATCGAGGTCGGCATTATAAAATTCAGTTGAATTCGTAAAACTATTGGTGCCGTTAAAAGCATTGTCACTGAGGTTAAGAGGAGGATTCGACAAAATATTATCATTAATTGACAGGGACTCACCAAAATTTAATGCGTCGTCTCCTTCCCAGGCCAGGAAACCGATTTTCGCTCCGAAATTATCGAGTACATTGATATTATCCAGTTCAATTGTTTTTTCGGTGACATTGGTATTTATAATTTCCAATCCCTGGAATAGACTCACCTGGTTTAAGGGAAGGTTGAGGTCTTCATAAATAACGTAAATACTCCATCCGGCGAAATTGGTCCTGGTATTACAATATCCGGGATTCGTGCTTAATGCTTCGGAAATATCCAGGCCGGAAAAACTATAATTCGTATTCCCTTGCAACTGCAAGAGTTCAGTTATATCTGCAAAACAGGAGAAATATTCCAGTTCTCCGGAAGAAGAATTGAAGGACACAGTATACTGTTCCTGTGCTGATATAGTTTCACCGTTTAGAATGACCTCGGTGTCTGCAATTCCCGAACCTGCCCAGAACAAATAGGCTGCAACTGCTGTCTGATTTGAATCGAGAAACAATTCCGCAGAAGACTCGGGAAGAATCTCACAGAAACTATTATCGAGGTTGTTTTCAAATTGGTTTAGGGTGTTCCCGATGGCCAAATAATCGAATCGGCCATTGAATTGTTCAAACAGCTGTATTTCCTGTGAAATTGCTAAAAGCGGAAGCAAAAACAGTATGGTTATCCTAAGAACAACACGCATGTTGAGATTTTGGGGATTTATCCCTCTAAGTTAGCGTTTTAGTGTGAAATGGCTGGAAAATACCCTTCCATCTTGCAGTGTAACAACAAACCAGTAGTCACTGGTTGGCATTTGCTGTCCGTTAAAGGTTCCATCCCAACCCGGACCGGACGGGCTTAGCTGTTTAAGTAATTTTCCGTAACGATCAAAAATATAGATGATGCTTCCCGACTGGAAATCTCTACTGACTCCAAGCACTTGCCAATAGTCATGATAGGAGTCGCCATTCGGAGTAAAGAATTTTGGGAAACCTATTACGGAAACGATTTTTTCCACTATCCCACAGCTGTTGCGATCTCTAACATAAACCGTATGTAGTCCCGGTGAGACATTGTCAAAAAAGTTACTGTCCTGGTAAGGGCCGTTTACATCGTCTAAAGCAAATTCATAATCACCTTCACCGCTAACATTAATGGTGATGCTGTTATTGGAAGTGGCATCAACAACGTCAATAGATTCGAAGGTAGCAATATTAGAAGGTAAAACGGTAATAGTCCTCAGCTTTGAACAACCATTTATATTCGTTACCGTTACCGTATATGTACCCGGTTCGTTGACCTCTATTTCATCTGTCATTTCACCGGTCGACCAATTATAGGTGTAGTCTGAAACCGAACCACTGAGTAATCCGCTGCCCAAAGTAATGGTCTCGGGATAGAAGTTCAGACAATAAATCCGTTCTTCTTCAATTTCAATATCGGGTAATTCGTAAACTACGAGTTGCAGTTCGCTGATACCGTAGCAGGCGTTGTCATTTTCAACCCTTACATAAAGAGTTTGATTATAAGGATTAGTGTTCACATAGGCGTCCGGTAATTCGTTGACCTCCAAAAGTGCATCTTCATAGGAGTCGTAATATTTGAGCAGCACTGTTTCGGGAATATTGGCCGTAATGGAAGCCGATGCATTACTAAGTGTAAAGGTTTGATAGCCATCTTCTGTTCCATCATCATCACAAAGGGTTAAAATGGTATCTGAAGAATCCGTAGCTGTAACATCCAGGAATAATTGAGAGATACGGTAACAACCGGTATTCGAGTTAATCACTCTTACAAATACAATTTCGGGATTAACCACATTGCTATATGAATTTCCGTCTATTTCGTTTGTGTCATTCTCGGCATCCGCTAAGCTGGGATAGAATTTCGTAATCCGGTCAGGAAATCCTCCGGACAGTTCGCCATGTGCTTCCGTCAGGTTAAAAAGAGTAAACCCATCGGGATTACCATCCTCATCACATTGGTAAAGGGCGCTGTCAAAAGCCTCGGGAACACGGTTAACAATCAATTCGATTGAGGTCGTATCGAAACAGCCTGTATAATTGACATTTTCTATTCGAATATATATCGTCTGCTGATCAGGAACGGTATTGTAAAAGGACAATGGCAGGGCAGATGCTCCTGTGTCGGCATCGGCTTGCGAGCTATGGAAGGAGACATTAAATGTTGCAGCATCTTGTCCGTTTAAAACTAAATCTACCAGTTGTCCGAGATCAGTTGTAGACTGGCCATTGGTATCATCACCATCGTTGTTGTCATCGCAAGCTTCAAGATCTCCCGGGTTGTTTGCAACTGCGGAATCAAAAACTGCAATGTTAAAGGAGGCGGTATCATAGCATTCACCATAATTTTTGTTTTCGATCCTGGCAAAAACCTGTTCAGAGCTGTTGGAATTTAAATAAGGCAGAATGAGTTCATTGGGTCCTCCTGCATCCGCATCGGCCTGGGTTAAATAATATCGGACGATGAATATATCCGGATCTTGTGTACCCATAATTTCAGAGGTTGTATCCACAAAATCAAAGCTGAAAACGCCATCATTATCTGTATCACAAATATTAATATCATTGGCGGGATTCGCTATAGGAACATCATATACCGAAACGAATGCCTGGCCTTCAATAGCGCAATCACCATTATTAGGATCGATGAACAATTCGAAATGTCCCGTAGTGGATACCACAAGATCATTGTCATTTTCAGAAAGAACAACACCATCCTGGATCCAGGTATAAGTTGCTCCGGGAATATCTTCCCCTATCAGGGTATAATTTTCACCTGTACATAAATCAAGATTGGTTGTGCTTACGCCATTCTGGATAATATCGATTTCAAGGTTGAATAAGGCCTGGTCAAATGGTGGCAGTCCTTGAGAGGAGGTGTTAGGAAACAGATCTACAGCCTGATGCTCATAATTACAAGCCGCACCCAGTTCATTCGGATTATTGATTACACCAAGAAACGGAATGCCATTTGTATAGGTAGAACTCAGTGCTCTGTATATTTTACCATCGGGTCCTAATTGTAAACCACCTCGATATAACTGCCTTTGATCAACTGTAAATTCACTGGCTTGAATGTCGGCAGCCTGCAAATCAAATTGAGTTAGAGTTGATAAATGATCCTGCGGATTATTCCCCTGTGCTGGTGCGTTGTTCGATGAATGCACATATAAAAACCTGTTACTCGGTGAAAATTCCACACCATAGGCACTCGGACTTGGAGTATTGATAACCAGTTCCTGTTGGTTGCTTACAACTCCCGTGGAAGAATCAAAATCATAGAGGTAAACAACATCATCCTGAAGGCCGGTCTGAAAAATCCCATCCATATTCGCACTGGCCATTTTAGTCCCATCAGGAGAAAGTTTTAAATAGCCTCGAATATCTGAAATACTGAGTGGAAAAGTTGATTTGACCGATGTGGTAACAATTCCGGTATCATTCACTTCAAAGGCGTGATAAGTATTAAAAACATTTGAGGTTCCATCTTCTGAGGCAAATGTTAAAACCCATACCGAGTTATCGGCGCAGTCTTTTAACACCGCCGATATCTTTTCAGAACAAAGTGCCAGCAAGTTTATGTTTTTTATCGTAACTCCACCAAGGCCTCCATCAAGTGTCATATCTACTTCGGAATAATTTAGTCCGAAGTTTCCATTGGTCAGGCTGTTGTCAACCGTAAATATGTAATAGATATTGATGTCATTTGGTTTGGGAACAATAATCGCCGATTGAGTACTGGAGGCATCACCATAAAGTCCGAATCCGTCCAGCATAACCTGGTGCATGCGATTATAAACCGTCGATCCGTCGGTATAGAATAATAGCTGTCCATCGTTAGTTGAAATTGAGGCACAGCCTTCATTAGTAAATAACTGTCCGTTGTCCAGTACGGTTAGATTGCCCGATCCCTGGTCAAACTGAATGCCAGCTCCAAATCCGAAGTACCAGTTAGAGGCTTCCCCCTGTGAATAGACAGGATTGGCTGCACATATCAAGATGAGTATTAGCAGTAATCTTTTCAAGCATTTTTTTTTTGCCTTTAAGACGATACTGAACAGACAGCTGCAGCCCATTGATTTATGCACAGCAGCAGGGATCAAAATAATTCGGGGCGGTTCATCATGCTCAGTTCGCCTAAGATAAAGGCGTCGATGCAGATAAATATATTACAAATCTCGCTTTTTTAATAATCTGTAGGATAAAAAGATAAATAAAGCGGTCCAACCAAGTACAATGGCAATTTCATGAAAATGTACGGCATAATCATAAGCCATTTGTTCTTTGTCGGGAAATTTTGACATGGCTACCCGTTGAAAGGGTTGATCGATAAGCTTGTACATCGATTTTAACGGGAAGAAATTCTGAATTTTTTCGGCAATATCTGTATTCATTTGCCAGGCCATAATTCCAAAGGTGATCCACTCTCCAACATAAATAATAAAAAGGAAGCCCAATGCAAATGCCGACCGCTTGAGCAGCATGGCACAGAACAGGCACAGGCTGAAGAAACCTACAAGTTTAATGAAGTAAGCTAAAAGAAAATTGGTCTCCTGGATAATGATATCGAATTCTGTGTAACTCGAATAATACAGTCCAATACTAAGCGTAATCAGAAGAATCAATGCTGTAGATACCAGAGAAAAGAATACGATTGTATAAAACTTGGAGAGTATAAATTCTTTTTTACTCAAGCCGTCTATAAGATTCTGCTTAAGGGTTCGATTACTATATTCATTACCGATCATGCTAACCACAACAATGGCAAAGAAAAATTTGAACTGTGCCGCGAAAAAGGTAGTCAGGTGCCAGACAATCGGGAAATTAAAAATTCCTAATTCACCTAGTTCCAGGGTAAAAATACCAAAGAAATTTATCTTTAGTGATGATAATAAGATTACAAAAAAGGGCAGGACAAAGGACACAAAAATCAGGACTTTGCTCCAACGATTCAATAGAAGTTTTTGTAATTCAAGCTTTAATAAACGGATCATCGGGATGGTTGGAATTAAATTTCTGATTTATCGGTTAATTGCAGGAATTGCTCTTCCAGGCTTTCTTTACGTTTTACGAGATGTGATAAGACAACACCATTCTCAAAGGTATAGCGATTCATTTCCTCAGCTTCCATAGGTGCATTCAGAAATGCGGTAATCAAACCGTTGTTCTCTGTGATTTTACTAATTGATTCATGAGTATTCATCAATTCGGTTAAGCTGTTGATATCGTTACATCGCATCTCGAAGAAGCCATGACTAGAAATCATTTCATCTACCCGGCCGGAATATAATTTCTCACCTTTACTCAAAACCACCACATGGCTGCAAACCTTTTCAACTTCATCGAGCAGGTGAGAGGCCAATAAAATAGTAGTGCCTTCATGAGCTATGTCCTTAATTATCTGCCTGATCTGATGAATTCCCTGTGGGTCAAGACCGTTAGTGGGTTCATCCAGGATCAGGATCTCAGGATCATTGAGAAGGGCAGAAGCAATAGCCAATCGCTGTTTCATACCGAGAGAAAAGGTTCTGAATTTATCATCTTTTCTCTTGAGTAAGCCAACAATCTCGAGTTTCTCTTCAATCTTGGATTCATCTACTCCTTTTATCCTGCAAACCAACTTGAGATTTTGGTAAGCCGACATATACGGATAAAAATTAGGACGCTCAATGATGGCCCCAACGCGTTTTAAGGCATCATGTGTGGTAATACTGCCATCAAACCAGTCAAAGCTGCCTGATGTGCTGTTCACTACATTTAATACCATGCCCAGCGTGGTTGATTTACCGCTGCCATTCGGACCTAAAATTCCGTAGACATTGCCTTTTTGAATGGTGAAAGAGAGATCACTTACGGCCGTAAGAAACCCAAATTTCTTGGTCAGATTATTCAGAGTTAGTATATCCTCCAAAGTCGATGTATTGATTGGTTATATTCGTAAGACGATAATCCTCAATATTTGTTACAAGCAGTTTGAGGATCGGTCCAAATTTGATTAACTTTAAAGTTATGGATGATTTAAAGATATCAAAAAAGAAACCCTCTTATCCGGTCTCTAAACATTTGAATAAATATTTATCCATTTATAGTCGAAATGTAAGAATCCCGGTTTTTTACGAAGATTTGCTCCGTTTCCAGGGATCGGTGACTGTATATGATGATAATAATGAAGATACGTTGTGGATCAGGGTTTTCTATAATGATTTCGAAAGGGAAGAAATCGATTTAAGCCTGAAAAAGATATATACCCTGTTACATTCCGATGGGAATCAAACCACAATCCCGTTTCTTAATATCGATGCGATCGACTATTGCACCTTCGGAAATTCTAAACCGTTTCGTATAAAGGTTAGAAATATCCTGAACGATAACTATATATATTTCTATGTAAAAAAGGCGGATGCTTCCAGGATTTATGGGCTGGAACTCGAGCATATGCTATCTCCATATAACCTGCATTTTCTGGTTTATAAGGATACCTTGATCGAGGAGCATATAGCCGGGATTCCTGGTGATGTTTTTATCAAAGATATGCTTCCCAACTGCAATAAAATGGAGCGAAGTATGATCGCTAAGGAGTTTGTCAAATTCAATGAGCGTTGTATGATCAGGTTGTTAGGTGATATGAGATCTTATAACTATGTAATTATCCCGACCCATGATTTCGATCATGTAGTGTACCGGGTAAGGGCCATTGATTTCGATCAGCAGAGTTATGAGGGAAAATTTAAAATTTACAGGCCGCAGTTTTTTAAGGAGAATTTCAAAATGGTTGAACTGGTTTCCGAGATTTTACGTTCGGAATCTGTTGATCAATATAAACTGGAGGAGCGTTCTATCATGGCACGTCGTTTTCAGAGTTATGAAAGCAGGGTCAATTCACTGGTGGATTGCATGCGAAAGGATACCATTTCTACGAAAGATCATGTTGATCAATTAAAATCTGAGATCTATGGATATACCAAGGACCTCAATTTTAAGAAGAGTAATAATATGGGAGATATTCTGAAGTCAGCACTTGATTTTGTTCGCCGAAACTATGAAAGCGTACATACCCAGTACCTGTAATTGATTATTAATTCCATTGCTCGTCAAAGTCCATATCTTCATAGTCATCGACATTGTAATTATCACCGCCATCTCCAGAATTTAAATCTTCTCCTTCGAAACTGATCTCAGGCGCTTCCTGTGGAATATGACCATGAACGAACATAAGGTTTGGATAGTCGGTGCCCGTCGCTTCTTCAACGATTTCGCCCAGCTCAACGAAAAAAGTCCACATACTCAGAAAATCATAAACATAGATCAATTTGGTCTGATCTTCATTAACAACCTCTTCAAGTTGTGTTTCATTCATTAAACGGACAGAGGTACCCGCTTCACTCATATCGAATAAGCTGATCTCCTCTCCCTGGTTCCACTCATCATCGCTGAGGTAAAAGGAAGCCATTTCCATCCCATCAAAACCAAACGACTGGGTTATGGCATTATGTAAATCTTCCAGGGTATCAGTCTTGCGGATCTCAATATCCCTGAAGATATCCTCTTCAGATTTATTGTCCAGAATGATGCGAAATCGATAAATCATAGGTGCAAAAATATCATTTTATTTGGTAAACCTGTGCAAAGTATAGGTCATAGCAAGAAGAAGTAAAAATGCTCCAAGCTGATGAGCCACACCAAGCCAGACAGGTACTTGCATCAATATCGTTAGAACACCCAGAATAAATTGAAGGCATACCAGTATTATAAGCGCATTTACACCCTTTTTTTGAAACTTGCTTATTTCCAGTTTTCGAGTTGATTTCCAAATCAGGAAAACCGAAATAACAACGAAGTATGCCAATATGCGGTGAACAAATTGAATACCGCTTTTTCCTTCTATGAAATTAAGAAGTACTGGGTTTTGTTCTGAATATACAGTTGGATGAATGAATTTCCCATCACTCATCATAGGCCAGTGGTTATGTACAAATCCGGCATCCAGGCCGGCAACGAATGCGCCATAAATAATCTGAATCACCAGAAGCCCTAGACACCATCTGATAAGATTCCTGGTTTTTATATTAACCGTTTTCCTATTAGGGAAGATCAGGTCTAGTGCTACCCAAAGTGTATAAGCACTGGTTAGAAATGCGGTTACAAGATGGGCTGCCAGCCTGTAATGACTGACATCAGGACGGTCTACCAGTCCGCTCTTTACCATAAACCAACCTAAGAACCCTTGAAAACCTCCCAAAATCAAAAGTATAACTGCCTTTTTAATAGTCGATCGGGATAACTGCTTTCTCAGAAGGAAGTAAACAAAAGGAATGATGAAAACCAATCCGATCAATCGGCCCCAGACCCGGTGCAACCATTCCCAGAAATAGATCGATTTAAAATCATCTATTGTGAAATCAGAATTGAGTTTCTGGTATTCGGGATATTGCTTATAAAGTTCAAAAGCCTTTTCCCATTCGGCTTGGTTCAGAGGAGGAATAGTCCCTGTGATAAGGTTATAGTCAGACATCGATAATCCCGAATGCGTCAGTCGGGTGATACCGCCTATCAATACCATGATAAAGATCATGATGCAACCAATCAGCAACCAAACAATTACACTTTTGTTATCCTTCATATGGTTCAAGTCCTAAAGTTTTTCCTTTTTTCAGCATCAGTTGGTAGGCTGCATTAAATTCATTGGGGATATCACCTTCCAGAATGGCTTCCTTGATTGCATCTTTAATGATGCCGATTTCTTTTGAGGGTTGCATTCTGAATGTTTTCATGATCAAGGCGCCATCGATCGGTGGCTGGAAATTCCTGATCTGATCCCGTTCTTCAACTTCAACTATCTTTTGCCTGACCAGTTTAAAATTATTCCTGTATTTAGCGTACTTCTTTCTGTTCTTGGTGGTTATATCGGCTTCGCATAGGGTCATCAGGTCATCTATAAAGTCTCCGGCATCAAAAACCAACCTCCGCACGGCCGAGTCGGTTACAGTGTCATCCGATAAGGCAATAGGCCTGGAACTGAGCAAAACCATTTTCTGAACATACTTCATCTTATCATTCAGTGGCATTTTCAAGCGTTTGAATAAACGATATACCATCTTCGACCCTTCAAATTCGTGGCCATGAAAGGTCCATCCGGCTTTTTTATGAAATCGCTTGGTTGGAGCTTTCCCTATATCATGTAATAACGCGGCCCAACGCAACCAGACATTATCTGTTTCTTCGCTAATATTATCCAAAACCTCCAGGGTGTGATAGAAATTATCTTTATGCCGTTGACCTTCTACCTCGTCAATTCCCTTTAAGGCGGTCAATTCAGGAATGATCTTTTCGAGCAATCCGGTTTTGTCCAGCAATACGAAGCCTGTCGAAGGCGTTTTACTCGCGATAATTTTATTCAATTCCGTTACGATGCGCTCATAGGTGATGATCTCAATGCGTCCTGCATTTTTTTTAATTGCTGCTAAAGCATAATCATCAATTCTAAAATTGAGTTCCGTAGCAAATCGTATGGCTCTTAACATACGAAGAGGGTCATCATCGAAGGTTATATCGGGATTTAATGGAGTTCTGAGGACTTTCTTTTCTATGTCTTGTAATCCGTTGAACGGATCGAGAACATCTCCCCATTTATTGGGTTGAAGGCTGATAGCCAGGGCATTGATGGTAAAATCTCTTCGTTTCTGATCGTCTTCCAATGACCCTGATTCCACAACGGGATTGCGACTTTCTCTTGAATAGGATTCCTTCCTTGCGCCAACAAATTCAATTTCAAGATCTTCAAATCGTAGCATGGCTGTACCGTATGTTTTAAAGACCTGTACTTTTGGTTTACTTTCCATAAGTTCTGATACCTTTCGGGCCAGATCTATTCCACTTCCAACTGCAACGATATCGATATCCTTCTGAAGGTTGCGTTTCAATATTTGATCTCTTACATAACCACCAATAACATAAGCATCCACCTCAAGTTTTTGAGCAGCCTGAGATATAATTTGAAATATTTTACTTTGAATGGCTTTTTCGAGATTCATCGGTACAAATAGCGATCTGTTTGCAGCCCCATTATTTCCTGATAACCGTTACGACACCATCCCGGGTCAATTTGATTATGGAGGAGGCCTTAAGGGATCGTTTTTTCCGCTGCAAATTTACGACATAGTCCACACCTTTTAAAATGTCATCCGTTATTTCTGAAAAGGATAATGGTGTTGGTTTTCCACTGATATTAGCCGAGGTTGAGACGATAGGCTTTTTAAATGAACGAATCAATTGTTTACAAAAGGCATCACTGGCTATCCGGATACCAAGGGTATTATCATCTGAAATTATATTTTCGGCTATATGTTTGGGTGCATCATAAATTACTGTGGTTGGTCTTCCTGCCAGTTTAATAATATCATAGGCCGGTTCCGGAACTTCTTCCAAATAGCGTTGTAGCATCTTTATGGAATCAACCAGGCAGATCATGCTTTTGGTTTCTTCCCTTTGCTTGAGTTCATAAATGCGCTGTACAGCTTCAAAATTAGTGGCGTCACAACCAATTCCCCAAACGGTGTCGGTAGGGTAAAGGATTAAGCCACCTTGTTTCAGGACTGTCAGAGCCTTATTGATTTCTTCCCTGATTCCCTGGTTGTCTTGCTTATTAAATCTCTGTCGTTTTCTCATTCTTCTATTGAAATACAAAGATAGTCATAGATGGCATTTGCAGCTTTTTCAGATGCCGATTGATCTGAAGACCTTAGGAAATTTTCCGCATCAATTTCTTGCTGTTCCGATTTGAATTCCTCGAATAGGATAAATGCTTGATTGAGTGCGCCCTTTAGCTCTTCTATTTTCTCAATAACCTGTCCGCATCTCCAGAATCGATATTCCAGCTGATCTTTATAGTCGATGCCTTCTGAATTGATAAATATACAGGGCCTTGTTTCGGGTATAAATTCATAGACCTGGCTCGACACATCGCCAACATAGATATCAGCGAGGGTTGTATACGTCATATCCACACATTTTTCTGAGCCCAGGTCAATATGAATATGCTCGGCTTCAAGAATATAAGCCGGAATAGTTCCTGATGATTCTCCTCCTTTTGTGGTAAAAAGATTAACATGTGGCGCGAAGATCAGGTTGAAATCATTCTGAATATAAAAGAATTCCAACACCTTCAAGCCTTCTTTATGCCAGGAGGATTGGGGTGGACTAAAATGCGGGTTATATAATACTACCGGCTTGTTATTATCGAAAACAGGCTTTGCCACTTTTGTTTTAACCGCGTCAAATTTAGGATATCCTACCACAGCATAATGTTCAGCAAGCAGATGTTTCTTTAGTAATTGGTCCTCGTGAAAAGGCCCCAGAAGAACCTGAAAGTCGAATTCGCGTTGATCTTCGCGGTAGCTATAATGCCTACCCGGAGGACCATGTGGTATCTTGAGGAGCTTCGGCATTTTCTTGTTTCCCCTTGCTTCTAAAAAATATCGCTGAAAATAATCAGTAAATATAACAGCATCGAAATTCTGAAAGATATAGTTTAGGTTTTTTTTGATCCAGAATCCTTTCCGTGGCAAAACTCGGTTTTTAAGTCTGTCTGTAAAGGCTCTGAAAGCAGAAGTTTTTCTGATTTCTACCCTTACCTCATGAGGTTTGAAGGCTCTTAAGGATTCAAAAAAATAGTCCTGGCAATTCGGATGGGTGAGAACGGTTACCTCGGCTAATTTTGAAAGCTCTACCGCAATGCTAATGAAGTGATTCACGTGGTGAATTTCATCCAAATACAAAAATGCAATCCTGATATGTTTTTCCTCTTTGGGATTCACATTACAAGATTAACAATTTGGAGACTGAGATACTAATCAATCGTATCATTATTGTAATTTAGCAACATAACTTTTGACTTTGACAAGTACCCTCGTCATCACAACATATAATTGGCCTGAAGCTCTTGAACTGGTTCTAAACAGTTTAATGAATTTGAGTGCTTTTCCTTCCGAAATAATAATAGCAGATGATGGGTCGGGCGATGAAACAGCCGAAATGATCAGGGCATATGAAAATTCGTTCCCGGTTCCATTAGTGCATTTGTGGCATGAAGATGATGGATTCAGGCGAACGGTAATATTGAATAAAGCGATTTCCATGGCAAAGGGAGATTATATAATTCAGCTTGATGGTGATTGCATCATGCATAAACACTTTGTCAGGGATCATTTAAAAATGGCTGAAAAGGGGATTTATCTTTATGGTTCACGAGTGACTATTCGGGAGAATTATCTTTCAGATTTGTTTAAAAAGAAAACAACAAGCTTTTCCTTCCTGGATAAAGGCATTAAAAAGCGAACTCGAAATTTACATATCCCATTTCTGGGGAGGCTTTATAAAAGCAATAATGAGCTTTCAGGAAAATTAAGAGGATGTAACCTCTCATACTGGAAGTCAGACTTTATGGCGGTCAATGGGTATAATGAAGACATGACGGGCTGGGGCAGGGAAGATTCTGAACTGGTGGTCAGAATGATGAATAATGGCATTTTGGGTAAGAGATTGCGTTACCTGGGAATAATCTATCATATTTTCCATATTGAGAAATCAAAGGAACGTCTTGATATTAATGATGCCATTCAGAAGCGGGCCATCGATAATGAAATCCGTCGCTGCGAGAATGGTGTGGATAAATATCTGAAGGCATCATGAAAACGGTTATTCACGACAAATATATTTCCATCAAAAGTGAAGTAGAGGATATAATTAACACTTTTGATTCTGCAGGGAAGCCTTATGGCGATCAGGAACGCAATGAACTTAAGTTATTTGAGCTCGATACAACGACCATTAATGTAAAGTCATTCAAAGTTCCGAATTTCATTAACCAGGTTGCCTATAAGTATTTTCGGAAAAGCAAGGCCAGGCGCTCCTATGAACATGCCGTTAAGCTTGTGGAAAAGGAGATTGGAACACCCGGTCCGATTGCCTTTGCTGAAGCTGAGCATCCCTTTCTTTTCAAAAAGAGTTATTATTTAAGTGAACACCTGGATTACGATCTGACCTATAGGGAATTGACCGAAAACCTGGACTACCCAGATCATGATAACATTTTAAGGGCTTTTACGAGATTCACTTTTAAATTACATCAGAACGAAGTGGAGTTTCTCGATCACTCCCCTGGAAATACGCTGATTAAAAAAACTGCAGACGGCTATGAATTTTTTCTTGTCGATCTTAATCGAATGCGGTTCAGAACCTTGAACCTTGAAGAACGAATCAGGAATTTCTCAAGACTTACACCTCATGAATCTGTAGTCATGACAATGAGTGATGAATATGCCAAATGCATGGAAGCAGACAAAGATGAGGTATTTCAAATGATGTGGCGCTATACAAAAGAGTTTCAGGAAAAATATTGGAAAAAGGACCGCTGGAAAAAGCGGATTAAATTTTGGAAAAATTCCTAGACTACTTATTTGTTCAAGCTGTTAAGCCTTTTCAATTCACGATATCGCTCTTTCACTTCATAAGCATTTAATATGGAAATATCATAGCCAACCTTCCCATCCAGAATCCCTAACCTCATGATGTAATGATTTATAAAACGATAAAGCGGTTTGATATAAGCTTTAAAGAAATTTGATCTTTGTCCTTTTTCGTGAAGTTGCCTGGCTTTCAGGTGGGCGTAGAGTCTCATTTTCTCTTTATAGTGATCGAAATCCCTGAAACTAAAATGAGCAATCCTGTTTTTTAACAGGCCGGTTCGACCATTGACGATAAGATTTTCATGAACTGGTCTCGCCATATCATATTCACAACATGAATTTCGAAAGAGCCTGAATGATTTCGCCGATTGAAACCCACTGTAATTAACGGGTGTTTTTCCGAAGTAATATTGAAAATGAGCATTGTAGGCCACGATATCGGATCCTTCCTGATTCAGAATCGATTTAATCTCTTCATTTAAGTCGGGAGTAACACGCTCATCGGCATCGATAAAGAGAATCCAGTCATGACTTGCCAAACCCATGGCATAATTTTTCTGATCGGGAAAATTTTTGAATTCCTTCTGGAAGACTTTCACATCATCAATGGTCTTTAATTTTTCATAGGTCCCATCGGTGCTAAATGAATCCACAACTATTATTTCATCAGCAAATTCAAGATTATCTATCAGTCCGTCGATATTGATGATTTCATTCTTTGTAATGACGATGGCAGATAGTTTCTCCATTCTAAAGTTTATCTCTTTATTGATTTTTATGGCTTAAGCTCGCGATTGATTTCTACAGGATGAACAGACAGATTTACTTATGAAAAATTCCCTTTAAAGACACTCAGACATTTTAGTGCCGATAATCGGAATTGACGTAAAAATAACTATTTTTATGTTGATGATTGAATCTCCCCTAAGTGTTATAATCAGTACTTATAATCAACCAGTTTGGCTTGAAAAATGTTTGACAGGCTATGAACATCAGGAATTTACTAATTTTGAAATCATAATTGCCGATGATGGATCTGGTGAAGAAACCTTAAATGTCATTCGTTCTTTTCAGGATAATTCCAAACTTGATATCAAACACGTATGGCAGGAGGACGATGGTTTTAGAAAGACCATTATTCTCAATAAAGCCATTATGGCTGCAAATAGTCCGTATCTCATATTTACCGATGGTGATTGTATCCCGCGAAATGATTTTGTTGCTACTCATATGGAGTTAAGGCAGAAAAATAGGGCACTATCAGGTGGATATTATAATTTAACCAAATCTGTATCAGATGAAATCAACAGGGAATTAATCGCAACAAATCGCTGTTTTGATTCAAAATGGTTGTTGTCTAAAGGGCAACCTAACAATTTTAAACTCCACAAACTCACCCGGTCAAAAGCCAAAGCTCAGTTCTTAAATGCGATCACAACAACCAAAGCTTCATTTAATGGTATGAATGTGTCATGCTGGAAAGATGATTTACTGGCGGTGAACGGATTTAATGAATTGATGGAATACGGTGGTGAAGATCGTGAGGCAGGTGAGCGTATGATGAATAATGGGATTAAATTCAGGCAGATCCGCTACCGTGCAATTTGTCTTCACTTGTTTCACGAGAGGCCTTATGTAAATGAGAAGGCTCTTCGTATTAATTCCGAAATAAGAAAGACTACCATGCACAATAAATCTGTGTGGACTAAGAATGGAATTAAGAAAGAATCAGATCCTGTTTAAAAAGTCATGCAATTGCGTCTTAAAAAAGTCAAATTTGAATTGACCATATAAATCAGCAGTTTGTTTTCGCAATTTCTTATAGGAGGTCAAATTTTGATAAACGGCCGGTAAAAAAGATCTCAGGTGTACGGAA
>JABDPU010000246.1 GCA_013042625.1 Flavobacteriaceae bacterium
TCCTTGATGGTGATTACAGCGATTATCCCGAAGACCTGATCGGTATAGTAAATCCAATCTTAGAGGTCGATTATGATTTTGTAGTTGGTGCCCGGGTTAAACATTTACGTGAAAAGGCATCGATGACACCACAGCAAATTTTCGGGAATTGGTTGGCCACCACCTTAATGCGATTATTCTTCGGATCTACCTTTACAGACCTGGGTCCGTTCCGGGCGATAAAATATGATAAACTTGAGGGGCTGCATATGCAGGACAAGACATATGGCTGGACCGTGGAAATGCAATTAAAGGCTCTGAAGCAAAAATTGAAGTATATTGAAGTTCCGGTCAGGTATAAAAAACGAATCGGTGTTTCAAAGGTGTCAGGAACTGTAAAAGGTAGTATCTTAGCAGGTATCAAAATTCTTTCATGGATCTTTAAATACGGCTTCAAATCATGATTCTGGAGACCATAGTTATTGTTGTTTATTCCGCAGCTCTTGTCCTGATCTTTATGTATGCATTGGCTCAGCTGAATTTGCTGATCAATTACCTGAGATCAAGACGCAAAATCCTGAAGGCTCCAAAATTTGATCTTTCCGATGCTCAGCAAATACCTGTTGTTACTATTCAACTGCCGGTTTATAATGAGATGTATGTCATGGACAGGCTTCTTGACAATATTTCGAAAATCGATTATCCGAAAAACAAATTAGAGATCCAGGTTCTGGATGATTCTACTGACGAATCCCTTGAAACCACAGCAAAGCGAATCCAGGAACTGCAGAAAACCGGATTAGACATCAAGCATGTATTGCGAGATGATCGCGACGGATTTAAAGCCGGAGCACTTAAGGAAGGATTGAAAACAGCAAAAGGTGAGTTTATCGCTATTTTTGATGCCGACTTCCTACCGAATCCGGATTGGCTTCTACAAACGGTCCCCTACTTCAAAGATCCACAGGTTGGTGTGGTTCAAACACGTTGGGGTCATATCAACCGTGAGTATTCGCTGCTAACCAGGGTACAGGCCTTTGCTCTGGATGCACATTTTACACTGGAGCAGGTAGGACGGAACAGCAAGGGACATTTCATCAACTTCAACGGAACAGCAGGTATCTGGCGAAAGCAGTGTATAATCGATGCCGGAAATTGGGAAGGTGATACACTAACAGAGGATCTTGATCTGAGCTATCGCGCTCAGCTCAAACAATGGAAATTTCATTACCTGGAAGATGTGGAAACACCGGCCGAATTACCGGTTGTGATCTCTGCAGCGCGTTCCCAGCAATTTCGATGGAATAAAGGGGGAGCAGAAAATTTCCGGAAAATGCTTTGGCGTATTTTGAAGAACAAACACATCTCATTAAAAACCAAACTCCATGGTGTTTTGCATTTGCTCAATAGCTCCATGTTTCTTTTTGTGCTTATCGTGGCGTTGCTTAGTATTCCCATGCTTTATATAAAGAACGAATACGCTCATTTAAAGACCTATTTTATAGTGATGAGTTTTTTCGTGATCAGTACACTCATATTTTTTGTCTGTTACTGGTTTATGTACAGGCAGGCTTATGGAAAAGGGACCAAAACCTTTATGCAATACATAGTGATGTTCATCACCTTTTTCTCTATTGCCATGGGTTTTTCACTACACAATTCCATTGCAGTACTGGAGGGCCATTTAGGGAAGCGTAGTGATTTTATCAGGACACCCAAGTTCAATATCAACTCCTTGGGCGATAGCTGGAAGGGCAACAAATACCTCAAAAAAAGTATTTCGCCTCATGTTATAATCGAAGGCCTGCTGATGCTGTACTTTGGATTTGGCATGTACAGCGCCTTTGTTGTTGGTGACCAGGGTGGTGATTTCGGATTATTCCCCTTTCACCTGATGCTATTTTGCGGTTTCGGGTATGTGTTCTTCAAATCATTGGGGTCTAAAGCCTGATTAAAGAAATTGGAATGACCTTCGACCGGAAAAAACCATATGTGCTTTACATTCTGTTAACGATTTCCGGACTAGGCTATTACTACTTTGGATACCTTTTGTATCGTGCTAATTTTTATGAACTGTTTGGAATTTACAGCTTGTTGTTTGGGGTATTTATATGGATGACCAGACAATACAGTGAGCATAGCAGATTACTATGGGTATCCTCATTGATATTTCGATTCATTTTTATTCTGGCAATTCCCAGTCTTTCCCAGGATTTTTACCGCTTTATCTGGGATGGGCAGATGATACTGGAAGGGCTAAATCCGTATTTATACACACCGGCTTCATTCCTTCAATCGGGAGAATTACCGATAGGAGGAGCCAGTGCTCTTATAGATGGAATGGGATCATTAAGCGCAGGTAATTACACCAACTATCCGCCACTGAACCAATTGTCCTTTGCCATAGCCACACTCTTTTCAGGGGGTTCCGTTATCGGATCTGTTTTTATGTTTCGATTAATGATAATCGCCGCTGATCTGGGTACCATATTCTTCGGAAAAAAAATGCTCAATGAACTGAAACTACCAGAAAGCAATATCCTTTGGTACGCTCTGAATCCATTCATTATAATTGAATTAACCGGAAACCTTCATTTTGAAGGCGTAATGATCTTCTTCCTGGTCTGCTCTCTCTATTTGTTACACAAAGGGAATTGGTTATGGTCTGCTGTGCTGCTGTCATGCTCAATCTCGATCAAACTCATCCCGCTAATCTTCCTGCCTTTGTTCCTTCAGAAACTTCGATTTAAAAGTATACAGTATTATTTCGTGGTATCGATTTTAACGGTCTTGTTCTTCCTGCCCTTTTATTCTTCGGAATTCGTTTCGAACTTCTCGGATACCATTGCGCTTTGGTTTCAAAAGTTTGAATTCAACGCCAGTTTGTATTATATCGCCAGGGAAATAGGCTATTCATTTCGTGGGTACAACGAGATAGCCATTATTGGCTCGTATATTCCATATATCGTCATCGGGTTTATAATGCTATTGACAGTATTAAGGAATAATCGTTCATCGCGACAATTGATCAGTGCCATGCTTTTAGGGCTGACCTTTTATTTCTTCACCTCTACAACGGTACACCCTTGGTATATCGCCACGCTTTTAGCCCTTGGTATTTTTACCAGGTATCGTTTTGCCCTGGCCTGGAGTTTTGTCGTGATGCTGAGTTACTGGGCGTATAGTCAGCCTGACTTTCAGGAGAATTTAGTCCTGATAGCCGTTCAATATGGAATTGTATTCAGCTTGTTCCTGTTAGAAATATTCGGAGTGGATGTCTTCGGAAAACTTAAAGCATCATCAACTGGCTGACCTCGTTTTCGGTCAGATGTTTCCAATGTCCCCTGGGGAGGTCCTTTTTGGTTAAGGGTCCGATCATCACGCAGTCTAATCGCACGATTTCGTATTTCAAATGATCGAAAATCTGGCGGATAACAGCATTGCTCATATTCTTTATCCGGATACCCAATTCAGTTTTTGGGGCATTATCGATATGACTGATTTCTTCAATTTCGATGATGTTTTTACCAATTCTTAACCCATCTCGAATGGCTTTGAAATCATCGGCTTTGATATTCTTATTCAGTTCAACATGAAAGAGTTTAGCAACCCCCTGCTTAGATTTCTTGAACTTTTTTACCACTTCATCATCATTGGTAAAGAGCAATAAGCCGGTAGCACTTCTTCCCAATCGGCCAATTGGTTTTATTTTAGCATTGGTGGCATTTGCGACCAGGTCCATCACAGTCCGGCCTTTCGAACTACTGGTAGTTGTGGCAAATCCTTTGGGTTTGTTCAGTAGCACATAGGTTTTTCTTTCCGGAGTAATTCTTGCCCCATCAAACCGAACTTCATCACCGGGTTTAACCTTATAGCCCATCTCGGTTATAATTTTTCCATTCACAGAAACGCTTCCTATGCTGATATGCATGTCGGCTTCACGCCTGGAGCAGACCCCTGAATTCGCGATATACTTGTTCAATCGTATCTCATCAGAATTAGTCTCTTGCTTTGGCTGAACCGGCTGAACCGGCTTTTTCGCAAACTTGCGCTTACCAGAATTATCCTTTCTCCTGCCTTTAAAGGCTCCTCGTTTAGACATGTTCAAAAATTTTGGCAAAGGTATGACAATAGAACTTAATCCTCGTCAAAACCCAGAGTAGATTGGCGCTCGGTGTTTAAAATAAGTTTTGTCACATCGGGCCTGGAATAATGACCGACAGGATCAAAATTTTGTCGCTCCTGAAGCACTCGGTTGAAGTCTAAAGTTTCAATGATCAATTCTTCGTTTCCTGTCTTTGGTTCTAGTACCCACTCACCATCGGGTCCGGCAATACAACTTCCACCATTGGCTAGCAATTCCGGTGCATTGTCCAGGATGCGATCGAGATATGGCGTATCTTCCGGAAAATCCTTTTTTCTCATCAATGCTGAAACCGACAGTACATAAGACCTGGATTCCCTGGCAATAAAGCGGGTAATGTCTTTGGTATTATGATCGCTACCCGGCCAGACAGCAACATGCAAGTCCTCTCCTTGACCGTAAAGTGCTGCACGTGGTAGCGGCATCCAATTCTCCCAGCAATTCAATCCGCCAACTGTAAATGCTTTGAGTTTATGCGTCTTAAGGCCATGGCCATCACCCGGAGACCAGGTTAGCCTCTCGTCATACGTGGGTTGCAGTTTACGGTGTACAGATTTGATCTCTCCTGTTGCATCGATATATACCAATGAGGCATAAATACTATGACCGCCTCTATCCAGAGGACGTTCAATGATTCCCAGGTAAACAGATATATTATAGCTGGCGGCTGTTTTACATATCTGCTCCAGATCTCCATTTTCAATGGTGACTGCATTCTGCATATAATGAGCATGGAGTTCTTTGTTCAGGTCAGTATTCCATTCGGCGCCTCCGGTCAGAGCCAGCCAAAACGGATAACCGGGAACTAAGGCCTCACCAAAAGCAACCAGCTCACAACCTCGCTCACCGGCATCAGAAATATATTTAATGACCTTAGAGATGGTTGACACTTTATCTAACCAAACGGGTGCAATTTGAGCTAAGCCAACCTTAAGGGTATTTGACATTTTCAATTTGATTTAAAAGGAGTTCGGGATCGATAAGGACAATGCAAAATACACCTGCTACAATGATAAATTTCAGAGTATTGTGGAGTATCAAGTAATGTGATTTAGACTTTGAACGCCACAAGATAAGCATGAAAATCACCAATAAAATGATACTCATATAAAAGAAATAATGCATTCTTCCAATATTGAAATGATTGATCAAAAAATAGATGGGAACCAGGGTCAACAGAGCAAGTATAGTTAACATGGCCTTTGACGTTTTCTCTCCATAGACTATGGGAATGGTATTATATCCCTGAGCCATATCTCCCGGCAGATTCTCCAGGTCTTTAACCAATTCTCTCATGGAGATCAGAAGGAAGAGAAACATAGCATGAACGAAAATGACGGTTTCAAAATTTTTGTAATAAATAAAAATGGCGAAAAATGGAATTATGGTCAGTGTTGCTGAAACCAGGTTTCCAATAATAGGCAATTTTTTAAGCTTATGTGAGTAGAACCATATTCCGAAGATATACAGCGAGAAAAACACCACCGCTCGAAAAGACACATAACTGGCCATGATTACCGCGATAAAATTCAGCACAAAGTAAAAGGACAGTTTGGTATTCTGACTCACAAGACGGTCTAATCTCGACTTACGCGGACGATTGATAAGATCCTTCTCATAGTCATAAAAGTTATTGATGATATAACCTGCTGCTATGGTTGCCGCAGAGGCCAGAACGATCATCAGTAGTGAGGGATCAAACACCACTTCTGAAGCGGGTTTATCATGTGCCAGTATAAATACAGAAGTCAGGTACTGGGCAATGATCACAATAAGGATATTATAGCCGCGTACAACAGAAAACATGCTGAAAAACTTCAACATCAGAACCTTTTGTCGTCTGGAAAGCATGTGAAATATTTAGAAGTTATAAACGACTTCTAACTTATATTCGGAAAGGGAGGATTTGGCACGATCCAGGTCTTCGGTGAAACCAAGGATATAACCTCCACCACCAGATCCGCATAGTTTTAAATAATAGTCATTAGTTTCAATCCCGTGCTTCCATAAATCATGGAATTCTTTAGGGATCATCGGCTTGAAATGATTCAGAACAACCTTTGACAATTTCTTGGTATTGGAGAATAAGGACTTAATATCGCCTTTTAGGAAATCATCAACACAAGCATCGGTATGCTTAATAAATTGATCCTTTAGCATATTCCTGAAGCCTTCCTGCTTCATATTCTCCATGAAAATACGCACCATGGGAGCAGTTTCACCGGTCATCCCACTGTCAAGCAGAAAAACGCCACCCTTACCAGAGCTCTGTTGTGCCGGAATACCTGTGGCTTCAATATTATCCTTTGAATTGATCAGAATAGGGATGCTCAAATAGCTGTTCAGTGGATCTAATCCGGAAGATTTACCATGGAAAAACGATTCCATAACCGAAAAGATCGATTTCAGTTTAAGCAGTTTATCCCTGGTTAAATTCTCAAGGACTGTGATCTTGGCTTGGGCATACTTGTCATAGATGGCCGCAACAAGGGCACCACTACTTCCTACACCATATCCCTGGGGAATGGAGGAATCAAAATACATGCCCGAATCAACATGTTCCTGAAGAGTTTCGAAATCAAATTCTACAAGATCTGTATCAATTGTTCTCAAGTAGTCAACAAAAGCCTTTAATTTCGTATTGGAATCGATTGCTTCCTCAGAAGGATTCTCATCTTTCTTGAGTGCACCGTTATAAAAGCTATAAGGAATTGATAAGCCCTTGGAATCCTTGATGATACCATATTCACCAAAGAGTAAAATTTTAGAATAAAAAAGTGGGCCTTTCATGTTTTGTTACATCGGATTCAGTCTTGCGCCTATTCCGACTTGGTCACAAATATAATGACCATTTTCGCAATACGCAACTAGCTCATTCTTAATGAACTCATAAATTTCCTCTGATTCCGCATCGGGAAACAACAGGTGAACATTCGCTCCGGCATCTAATGTAAAGCATAAATTCAGTCCGGTTTCAGCTCTGAAACCCCATACTTTGTTGATAATATTGAGCGTATTCGGCTTCATTAATACAAAGTAGGGTGAACTGGTCATCATCATGGCATGTAATGCCAATGCTTCCTGCTCAACAATTTTTGTAAACCCTTTGAGGTCGCCTATTTGTAGGATTGGAATCAGTTCTGATAAGTTCTGATTGGCCTGCTCAAATCGTGTGGACGCATAGGGGTGGTTCTTCATAAGGTCATGGCCAACGGTACTGCTCACTTCCTTTTGCCCTTCATGAACCAATAAAATTGCATCATGGTATGATTTAAAGTCATGGTGCAATTCAAACGGAAAAGGTAAACCAAACAGGTCTGAAGATTCGGGCACATCTTCATGTTGTCCCCAGGCAACAACCGGACCTTCTATACTCCTGCAGGCACTACCAGAACCCAAACGGGACAGGAATGAAGCCTTCCGATTAAAGAAATCATCTGACATCTCCGGATACATTCCCTTTTCAATACTCATCAAACAAAGCGCCAGTGCACTCATTGCGGAAGCTGAGGAGGCTATACCCGAACTATGTGGAAAACTGTTTGACGACCTGATATTAAAATCATATTCAGTAAGAAAGGGAAGGTAATTTTCTATCCGTTTGAAAAATGTATTGATCTTCGGAATAAAATCCAGGCGCTCATTACCCTCGAACAGAAAATTAATCGAAAAATCCGTTCCAGCATGTTTTCGCTTGCTGTATTCAAGATTGGTGGTCGTTCTGCTATTTTCAAGGGTCAGGCTGATCGAAGGATTGGCAGGTAATTGCGGATCATACTTTCCCCAATATTTTACCAATGCAATATTACTGGGTGAAGACCAGCTCACTTCACCTTCTGGAAGTTCACCTGAATATGGTTCGGGAATAAATTCGGATTCAATCATGGGACTCTCTCTGATTGCACAAAGATAACAACTTCGTCATTGTCCTGTAATTTCTGGAGGTAGCATTTGTCTGAAGTTTACGCTCGATAAGCTTGTTGTTCCATTTTGCCCTGCCATAGCCGGTCGAACAATAATAATAAATGACTGAACCGTCAATAACAAACTCTTCATTCGGATACGAAATTTTTTCAAGGTCCTTGACCTGATCTGGATTAGGTTTCCTGTAAAGTAAGGTGAAATAACTCTTCTCCTTTTTTTCATGCTCAAAAGGACAAGTATTCAGAATCTCTTCGATGGTTCGGGGTTCGATGACCAAAATCGGAACATCATGACCAAATCGCTTCAGAATATTTTGGTTTATCAGTTTTGCCAAATCTGCTTTGGAACGCCTTTCAGAATCAAAAATCACATTGCCACTTTGGATATAGGTCTGAACCCGTAATAGTCCCGCTTCGCTCAAAGCATTTCTCAATTCGGCCATGGGAATTATTTTATGGCCGCTAACATTTATTCCCCTGAGTAATGCTATAAATGTTTTCAAATGCTGAGTGATAATGATTGATTTGATGTAAATTTAGCAATATTAAATGTGGTATTTGTCGTGAAGAAAATCTTAGTCCTCTTTCTTTTAAGCAGCATGGCCTGTGATACCGGAAACCTGACAGTAATAGCAGACTTGCCTAAATCCCTGGCCGAAGTTTCAGGTGCCGAATGCCTGGGCAATTGTGAAGAACTCTGGATGTTGAATGACAGTGGGAACAAGGCCAGGTTATACAAAGTAGATACAGATGGTGAGATCAGCCATGTGCTGAAGATCGATGCCAAGAATCACGACTGGGAAGATATCACAGCCGATAAGGAAGGAAATCTGTATATAGGTGACTTCGGAAATAATTTGAGCAAAAGAGATAACCTGGTCATTTTAAAGGTGGAGAACAAATTCCTGGAAAGCATGACCGATACACCTATTGAACGCATTTCATTTAAGTACCCGAATCAGACTAATTTTCCTCCAAAGAAGAAACAGCTTTACTTCGATTCGGAAGCCATGATTTTTCATAACGATAGCCTATATATCTTCACCAAAAGCCGTGTAAGAGGTAATTTCGGGCGTACCGATCTATATAAAATACCGGCAAAACGCGGTCAGCATGTGGCTACTTTTATGGGCAGTTTCAACAGTTGTGAGAATATTGATTGCTGGATAACAGGGGCAGACATCAGTGCCGATGGCAAACAGCTGGTTTTGCTCACCCCTAAATCGGCCTGGCTATTCAGTGGCTATGAAGATGATCGGTTTTTCGACGGACAAGTGACCGAATATCCTTTTGACCACCGATCACAAAAAGAAAGTGTTTGTTTTAAAAATGACAGCACTTTATACATCGCCGATGAAAGAGCACATGGCAGTGGTGGGAATCTTTATTCGTTT
>JABDPU010000248.1 GCA_013042625.1 Flavobacteriaceae bacterium
TAGTCACTGCACAAACAATTAAAAAACTTGGGCAGTTCGTAAGCACCATCAAGCGTGATGTCAGGCGTGAATTTAAAAATAACAGGTTGGCACAGATCCTGGAATTCCCGGTTTTGTTCCTTGGCGCAAAACCTAGTAATACACCTTCCTTTTATAATTTTATGAATTATGCCGATTTCGGATTGGGAACTTTTCATCCTGAAGGTGGCATGTATGAAGTGATCAACGGTATAAAGGCTCTAGCCGAGGAGTTGGGAGTAAAAATTAAAACCAATAGTGCAGTTAAAGAAATCCGTTTAGATAATGGAAAAGCTTCTGCAGTAGTCACCGATGATGGCATATTTCAATCTGATATTGTACTAAGTGGAGCCGATTATCATCATACCGAAACCTTACTTCCTGAAAAATTCAGGCAGTACAGTGAAAAATACTGGAGCAAAAGGACCTTTGCGCCTTCTTCCTTGTTGTTTTATGTTGGTTTCAATAAAAAAATAGATAGAGTAGATCATCATACGCTCTTTTTTGATGTCGATTTCGATATACATGCTAAAACGATTTATGATGACCCTGCCTGGCCCGAGGAACCATTGTTTTATGCAAGTTTTCCGAGTAAAACAGACCAGGATTCAGCACCGGACGGTATGGAGGCGGGAATTTTCCTTATACCACTTGCACCGGGATTGGAAGATACTCCTGAATTGCGGGAAGAATACTTCAATATCATCATGAATCGCTTTGAAAACCTGACCGATCAGGAATTAAAAAAACATGTGCTTTTTAAAGAGTCTTACTGTGTTAATGATTTTATCGAAGACTATAATTCATATAAAGGAAACGCCTATGGCATGGCTAACACACTTATGCAAACTGCATTTCTCCGGCCAAAATTGAGAAGTAAAAAGGTAAAATCATTATATTTCACCGGGCAATTAACCGTTCCCGGTCCGGGAGTTCCTCCTTCTTTGATCTCTGGTAAGCTTGTTGCTGACCTGGTCATCAAGGATTTGAAATTGACGGATAAAGGCATCAATCAAAATTTATCATACCAATTAAATCAATAGTTCATGAAAGCATTATTCGATACTGTTTCCCAGGAATGCAGTAAAAAAGTAACCCATCGGTATAGTACTTCATTTTCCCTGGCTACAAGAATGTTAGCTCGTGCAATACGTCAGGATATCTATAATATTTATGGATTTGTGAGATTTGCTGATGAGATTGTTGACTCCTTTCATGATTTTGATAAAGAAGATCTTTTTAACAAATTTGAATATGACCTCGAACTGGCATTAGATGACAGGATATCACTTAATCCTATTCTGAATGCCTTTCAGTTTACTTTTCATAAGCATAATTTGGATAAGGCCCATGTTGATGCTTTTATGAGAAGTATGCGGATGGATCTTCACAAATCAAATTACCTGAGCGAAGAAGAATACAAATCTTATATCTATGGCTCGGCTGATGTTGTCGGACTGATGTGTTTAATGGTTTTTGTTAAAGGAGATGTTGAAAAATTTAATGATCTTAAGGAAAGTGCCATGGCCCTCGGATCGGCTTTTCAGAAGGTGAATTTTCTAAGGGATTTAAAAGCTGATCATGATAACCTCAATCGAACCTATTTTCCGAACACCGACCTTGATAACCTGGATGAGAATAGTAAGCAGGATATCATTGATGATATTGAAAAAGATTTTGCTGAAGGTATCCAGGGAATTAAGAAATTACCAATGGAAGCACGGTTCGGTGTATTCATGGCATATCGATATTACAGGCAACTTTTGAAAAAATTAAAACGGACTCCTGCACTTGAAATAAAAAATGCCAGGATCAGGGTTCCTAACTACAAGAAGGTTGAATTGCTTACCAGGAGTTATGTAAAATATCAGCTTAATTTATTGTAAATTTGAGTTATGCAAACAGTTTATTGGATACTGGTTTTTTTAGGCACGTTTTTCATTATGGAATTTATGGCATGGTTCACCCACAAGTATATCATGCATGGCTTTCTCTGGAGTTTGCATAAAGATCATCACAAGAAAGATCATGATAGCTGGTTCGAACGAAATGATGCTTTCTTCCTGTTCTATGCAGTTGTAAGTATGAGCTGTTTTTATATCTGGAATTATGAAGGGATTTGGTGGTGCCTTCCTATTGGCTTAGGCATAATGGCTTATGGAGCAGCCTATTTCATGGTGCATGACATCTTTATTCATCAACGATTCAAGTTATTCCGAAGAGCCAATAACTGGTATGCAAAGGGTGTGAGACGTGCACATAAAATTCACCATAAACACCTTGGGAAGAAGGACGGTGAAAATTTTGGTATGTTAATCGTGCCATTGAAATACTTCAGAAACTAACCAATGAAATGGTTATATCTATGTTTAAATCTGGGATCGATAGCGATTCCTTTTTTGTTTAGTTTCCATCCAAAACTGAAGTTCTATAAATATTGGAAAGCACTTCTGATAGCCATGATACTGACCATGGTGGTTTTCATCCCATGGGATGTCATATTTACCAGTCAGGGATTCTGGGGATTTAATACTGAATACTACCTGAGCCTCAGACTGTTTGAACTACCCATTGAAGAATGGTTGTTTTTTATTTGTATCCCTTATGCCTGTGTGTTTACTCACTATGCCCTCTTACACTATCTTCCCAACCTTAAGTTAAATGATAAATGGACCCGGAATATTTCCTATGTTTTGATGCTGGTCATGATCCTCATAGTGAGCTTTCATTATGATAAATGGTATACTTTTATCAATTATGGATTGGCTATTATTCTGATACCATTGATGCTGAAAACTAATCTATCCCTATTAAGCCAATATTACATTACATTTTTAGTTATGCTTGTTCCTTTCTTTTTTGTTAACGGAATACTTACAGGAAGTTTTATTGAGGACCAGGTCGTATGGTACAACAATGATGAGAACCTGGGCATCAGAATGTTTACAATCCCTGTTGAAGACAGTATCTATGCCTTTACCCTTATAGGCATGAATCTTTTCCTAACAGATTATTTCTACACAGCTTTCTCTGGTAAAAGAAAAATGCAGTCTTAAATTAGACCGCATTTTCCACTAT
>JABDPU010000254.1 GCA_013042625.1 Flavobacteriaceae bacterium
GTAGTCAAAGGATTCAGTCGAAAGAGAAGTGCGGATATTCCGCTTTAAGTTTATCGGCATGCTCCTTGTTTTTCTTCAAGAAATCTTTATAGTCTTGACTATCAGCACGAAAGGGTTTATGGGCAAATCCTCTACTAACCTTATCAACTTCTTCCATTACTTCATAGCATTTTTCATCAATCCAAACCTTTTGAAACTGATCCCATATATACTGAACGGCAAGGGAATTTGGATGCAGCATATCACCTTCATAAAACCTGTAATCCCTCAAATCATCCATCATAATCTCATATGATGGAAAATAGTGTATACCATCCCTCTGATTTACTATTTGATGCACTCCGGCTAATAAGTGTGCTTTGCTCCTGCTATTTTCGATCATCCCATCCTTCAGGTGCCGAACCGGAGAAACCGTCAGAATTACTCTTATCTCCTTATTGATCAGTCGGATTAACTTAATAATTGAATCCACCGATTCTGAAATTTCTTCGACAGTCAGTAATTCCTTCAAAAATTCCTTTTGAGGAACTTTATGGCAATTAGCCACTATTGTATCCGTAGAAATATGCCTGTAAACCCAGGCCGTACCTAATGTAATTACCAAGTGGGTTGCTGATTCTAGCTGAGATTTTGTCTCCTTTAATTTATCATTCAACCTTTCAGTAAGATCACGCGCCGTTCTCCCGTTTAAATATGAATGGCCTTCAAATGAAAACCAGCGCTCATTCATTTCAAAACAATCAGTCTCATCAAAAAATTCATCATTTAGCGCACGGGTAATCACGCGTTCGATTGCAACAGGATGGAATAAAATCCCAAATGGATTGGTCAGATTCCTGAATTGAAAATAATTAAGCCTGTAACTCATCTTCTGAGCAAAACAGGAACCGATCATAAACAAATCAGAATTATAATCGATCAGGCCATGAGCCTGTTGATCAAGCTTTATGCTCGTCCTGAATTCCATAGCTAACTGATATAATTCCGGCCTGCCTCAATGGCTTCCTGGAGTCCGCCCGGGTTTTTCCCTCCGGCGGTTGCGAAAAACGGCTGGCCGCCGCCACCTCCTTGAATAAACTTACCGAGATCACGAACAATTTGTCCGGCATTCAATCCCTTTTTATCAACCAGGTCTTTTGAGATATAGCAGGTCAATAATGCTTTCCCATTAGATTGAGCACCCAAGATCAAGAACAGGTCGTCAACCTCCTTACCCAGGCCAAATGAGAGATCCTTTAATCCTGCTGCATCCAGATCAACCACCTTCGCCAGGAATTTTACACCTTCAACCTCTTCTAATTCAGAGGTTAGTTGATCCTTCATCTGATTCACCTTAAGCTTCTGAAATCCTTCGATCTGCTTTTTCAGACTTTGATTTTCATCTTGTAAATCGGATACGGCCTGGACCGGGTTCTTCGAGTGATTAAGTAAGTCCTTTATTTCATATAGCATCCGGTTATTCTCGAAGTAAAAATCCTTAACCGCATCATAGGTAATCGCCTCGATACGGCGTATTCCGGCCGCAATAGCACTTTCAGAACTGATTTTAAAATGCCAGATGTCACCGGTGTTTTGAACATGTGTTCCTCCGCATAATTCGATAGACTGTCCGAATCTCACCGTTCTGACCGTATCACCATATTTCTCTCCAAACAAAGCCATGGCGCCTTCCTCAATGGCTGTCTCCATAGGTATTTCACGTTGTTCCTCCAACGGGATCTTACCATCGATCCTGGAGTTTACAAAATTTTCCACATCGCGTAATTCCTCTACGGTCAACTTTGCAAAATGGGAGAAATCGAACCGCAGATACTTCGAATGCACTGCAGAACCCTTCTGCTCAACATGATCACCCAACACCTCTCTCAATGCCTGGTGCAATAAATGCGTAGCCGTATGATTACACGCAGTACGATAGCGTTGTTTGCCATCAACAACTGCCTTGAAGGTAGAATCTATATCCTTTGGCAGTTCCTTGGTGAAATGCACGATGATGTTATTTTCCTTCTTAGTATCAATAACGTAAATCACATCTCCATTCGGTGATTCGAGATAACCCTTATCACCTACCTGTCCACCACCTTCAGAATAAAACGGAGTAAGGTTGAAAACCAATTGATAGAGGTCGCCTTCTTTTTTGGTGTTTATTTTACGGTATCGTGCAATCTTAACCATCGATTCCAGGGTGTCATAGCCCACAAATTCCTGGTTGAGATCATCGATTAGAATGGTCCAGTCTTCGGTGCTCATCTCACTTGCAGCCCTGGATCTGGCCTTTTGCTTCTCTAATTCTTTTCTAAAACCATCTTCGTCAAGCTTCAATCCTTTCTCATTCAGTATTAAGGCGGTTAGATCAACCGGAAAACCAAAGGTGTCATACAATTCAAATATTTTTTCCCCCGGAATGGTATTCTCTTTTTCATCGGCGATGATCTTATCGAGCAAGATCAACCCCTGTTCCAAAGTCCTTAGGAAGGATGCCTCTTCTTCTTTGATAACATTCTCTATGAGTTGCTTCTGATTTTTGATCTCCGGAAAGGCTTTTCCCATCTTCTTCGCCAAGATTCCAGCCAAACGATAAATAAATGGTTCTTTCTTATTCAGAAACGAAAATCCATAACGAATGGCTCGACGAAGAATACGCCTGATCACATAACCTGCACCCGTATTACTCGGCAACTGTCCGTCGGCAATTGAAAATGAAACGGCCCTCACATGATCGGCAATTACCCTGATAGCAATGTCTGTTTTATCTTCCTGACCGTATTCGCAATTCGTGATGGTTTCTATCTCACGGATGATTGGTGTAAACACATCGGTATCATAGTTAGAGGTCACGCCCTGAAGCACCATGCACAAACGTTCGAAGCCCATACCGGTGTCAATATGCTTTTCAGGCAGGTTTTCCAGTGAGCCGTCAGCTTTCCTGTTATACTGCATAAAAACCAGGTTCCAGATCTCTACAACATGCGGATGGTCTTTATTTACCAGGTCTTGTCCTGATTTATTCTTTCTTTCTTCATCAGGTCTTATATCGACATGAATCTCGCTACACGGACCACATGGACCCTGCTCACCCATTTCCCAAAAATTATCCTTCTTGTTTCCCATCAGGATGCGATCTTCAGAAATAATATCTTTCCAGTGATCATAAGCTTCCTGATCTATAGGTAATCCATCGTCTTTATCGCCCTCAAAAACCGTCACATAAAGCTGGTCTTTATTGATTCCGTAGACTTCAGTAAGTAACTCCCAGGCCCAGTCAATTGCCTCTTTTTTAAAGTAATCACCAAAACTCCAGTTCCCCAGCATCTCGAACAAGGTGTGGTGATAGGTGTCATATCCTACTTCTTCGAGGTCATTATGCTTTCCAGAAACCCTTAAACATTTTTGAGTGTCTGCTATCCGAACCGACTTTGGTTTGGCATTACCAAGAAAATACTCCTTGAATGGTGCCATCCCTGAATTAACGAACATTAATGTAGGATCATCCTTAACCACCATTGGAGCAGAAGGGACAATGGCATGTTCTTTACTCTTGAAAAAGTCTAAAAAATGTTGACGAACCTCTTGTGACTTCATAATCAGTTGTTAATAACCTTGTTCCTGTTAAAGCACTTTAAATATGAAACAATTTTTATATTTGTTCGTTGTGCATGTAGTCATGCACAATTCACGGTGAATGCACTGGCAAAAATAGAACATTTTAGATTATGTCTAAGGTAAAATATTATTACGATCCGGAGACGCTCTCCTACAGGAAAATAGAGCGCAGGAAACGCACCACACTCAAGTTTGTGGGGATGTTTGTGCTGGCCTCTTCCATATTCGGATTTATGTTTTTCCTGGTGGCCAGTCAATACCTGGAATCGCCTAAAGAAAAGGCTCTCAAGAGGGAATTACAGTACATGGAGCTTCAGTACGACATGATGAATAAAAAGATGGACGAAGCCGAGGTGGTTCTGCAGGATATTGAAGAGCGTGACAATGCGATATACCGGCTATACTTCGAAGCAAACCCAATACCTGAGGAACAAAGGCGTGCAGGTTTTGGTGGGGTGAATCGTTATAAGGACCTTGAAGGTTATGATAATTCAAGGCTTATTGTTGAAACCAGCAAGCGCTTAGACATCATTCAGAAGCAGATAGTTGTACAGTCTAAATCGCTGGATGAAGTGGCGATCCTGGCTAAAGACAAGGAAAAATTTCTAGCCTCAATTCCAGCTATACAACCGGTTAACAATGAAGATCTTACTCGAATGGCCAGCGGTTTTGGCTATAGGATCGATCCGTTTACCAAAGCAAGAAAATACCATTACGGCATGGATTTCACCGCACCCAGAGGAACTGCTGTTTATGCTACTGGAGATGGAGTTGTTAAACGAGCCGATGGCGACGCCACCGGTTATGGAAAACATATACGAATCGATCATGGTTTTGGCTATGTAAGCCTGTATGCACATTTGTATAAATACAATGTAAGAAAAAATCAAAAGGTTAAGCGTGGTGATTTAATTGGTTTTGTAGGAAGTACAGGCCGTTCAGAAGCACCACATCTTCATTATGAAGTATTCAAGGATGACGAAAAAATCAATCCTATCAACTTCTATTATGGAAGTCTTACTCCTTCGGAATTCAGCGAAATGCTTAAGAAAGCTTCGTTAGAAAATCAATCTCTGGACTAATGCATATCGATCTTCCGGAAAAACGATATTATGGAATAGGCGAAGTAGCCAGGGCATTTGAAGTTAACACTTCTTTAATCCGATTTTGGGAAAAGGAGTTCGATGTTCTCAAGCCCAAGAAGAATGCCAAAGGGAATCGGAAGTTTACTCCTGAGGACGTCAAAAACCTGAAATATATTTATTACCTCGTCAAGGAAAGGGGATTTACCCTGGAAGGTGCAAAAATCCATCTTAAAGAGCAGAAGAAAGAATCGCTCAACAACTTCGAAATAATCTCCAAATTGGAGGATATCAGGCACCAATTGGTGAAAATAAAAGATCAACTTTAAATATTTACTATTATGAAAAAATGGTTAGTTCCGGTAATTGTTATTGCTGTTGTGGTATTCGGACTTTATAACTGGGGAAAGAACTTTAACAATGAAGCGGTAGCACTTAAGGAAACCGCCTCTAAGAGCTGGGGAGATGTTGAAAGCAGTTACCAGAGGAGGAATGACCTTATAGGTAACCTGGTTAAAACAGTTCAAGGTGCGGCCGATTTCGAAAAAAGCACCCTGGAAGCGGTTATCAAAGCCAGGAGCGAAGCAACAAAAACCACCATTGACCCTTCTAATATAACACCAGAACAACTTGCAGCTTTTAACCAAGCACAAAGTGGATTATCCAGTGCATTATCCCGTCTGCTTGTAACCATTGAGCGTTACCCTGACATCAAGGCAAATCAGAACTTCCTTGAACTACAATCGCAATTGGAAGGAACTGAAAACCGTATCAATGTGGCACGTGATAGATTCAACGAAGCTGTCGAACCCTACAATTTACACGTTAAAACATTTCCCAATTCCCTGTTGGCCGGCGTCCTGAATTTCGATGAAATGGATTACTACCAGGCAGAAGCAGGTAGTGAGCAGGCACCGGATGTAGAATTTGATTTTGATTAAATCGATGTATGTATCAATCGAGGAATTCCTAAGTCGGAAGGAGGAACAAGATGTCATCAAAGCGATACGTCAGGCCGAATTAAACACCTCGGGGGAAATCAGGATTCATCTGGAGAATTCATGTGAAAAGGATCCGATGACGCGTGCCCATGAGGTCTTTGCCATTCTCGATATGCATAATACCCAACAACAAAATGCCGTACTCATTTATGTTGCCGTAAACGACCAGCAATTTGCTATTTATGGCGATAAAGGTATTGACAAGGTTGTTGGTGCCGATTTCTGGACCCGGATAAAGGATGAAATGGCCTCTCATTTTAAAGCAGAGGCCTATGCCAAAGGATTGGCTGAGGGAGTTAAAGGTGTAGGTGAGCAATTAAAATCTCATTTTCCCTGGCATCCGTCAGATGAAAACGAATTACCAGATTCACTTTCCACCTCCTGAATGAAAAACATCTCTCGTATAGGATTTTTTGTTCTGCTTGTTTTTTTACAGGCTAATCTTTCCTTTGCCCAGTTTGAAATCCCAGAAAAACCTGAACTCCAAACCAGCGTATATGATTATGTTGATGTTTTAAATTCAATTGAAGAGCAAAACCTCAGGGAAAAGCTCATTCGTTATTCCGATACAACGTCTACACAGATCGTTATTGCAACCATCTCCTCAACTGAAGGCGAAAACATTATGTACCTGGGAGCCCAATGGGCTCATGCGTGGGGAATCGGACAAGAGAATGAAGATAACGGAGTATTTATTTTGCTTGCACGTGATGACCGAAAAATAGCTATCAATACCGGTTATGGCGTGGAACATTTGCTGACAGACGCCATGTCAAGGCGAATTATAGAAAGGGATATTATCCCCTATTTTAAGCAAAACGACTATTACGGCGGTTTGAATCGTGGTGCAGATGCCATTTTCGAGATATTGCAAGGTGAATACCAGACCGAACCGATTCGTCGTTCCTCACAAGGGCCACCCATTGGCCTTATTATTTTCCTGATTGTATTATTTATCATTTTTGTAATCGCCATTTCCAAGAGTAAAAAAGGCGGTGGCGGAAGAGGATTCAGGGATCCTGAAACAACTCGCGATATTCTGGAAGCTATCATTTTAAGTCGCGCAGGGCGAGGAGGATACCGAAAAAGCTCAGGAGGCTTTGGCGGCATTGGAGGATCTTCCGACGGCAGTAGCAGCGGAGGCGGCTTCGGAGGTGGTTTTGGAGGCGGTGGCTTTGGAGGCGGCGGTGCTTCCGGTGGCTGGTAACTGATTAATCTGAATCTTCGAGACTAAAAATTTCTTCTACGGATTTATTGAACACCGACGCGATCTTGAGAGCCAAAACGGCTGATGGCACGTATTTACCTTTCTCAATGGCATTTATAGACTGCCTGCTAACACCGATTTTTTCAGCCAGGTTAGCCTGGGTCATATCAAACCGAGCTCGTTCTACTTTTATACTATTCTTCATTTGACTGCGATTTTAGCTTGAGAAAATTAAACCGGATAACAAAAAAGATAAGTGGTGTGAACATATTAAAAACCAGCACATCGAAAAATGTGAAATCATATATAAATATGATAGCAAGGCTCAACACCAGGTAATTGAATAAAAGTGCCCAAACAAGTGAATCTTTACGAAGTTTATAAATAAACTCATCCTCCACCTTTTCCTTCGAAAAGCCAATTACCAGTCCACCAAATATTATCGCCAAAGCAATGAGCTCATCCAGAATACTGTTTTCAATGATTTTAAAAAACCCCTGATCATTCGAAAAAATGCTATCGCCACCATAGACGGCCAATACCTTTACATTTAATATTTCTGTTTCATAATCGGTTCCGAAAAGAAATAAGCCTGAAACGATTCCTGCGATGAACAGAATCCATCCAACAGGCTTGAATTTGTTCGGAATTAAATAGTTCGTTCTCATAATTCTCAATTAATATTATGATACAAATGTAAACTATATTTAACTATTTGTCAAGTTTATTTTACTTTTTGTTAACTAAACATGACTTATTTTAAATTAAATCGCTAGAATTCAAATGATTATATTTTATTTCTTTCTCATGTATATTGAGATAGGGACGCCATGAAAATCGAAGTGTTCCCTGAGCTGGTTTTCAAGAAATCGCTTATAGGGCTCCCTGATATACTGCGGCAGGTTACAGAAAAAAGCGAACTGTGGTTGTGGTGTTGGAAGTTGAGTGATAAATTTGATCTTTACAAACTTTCCTTTATATGCAGGAGGTGTAGTTTTCTGAATAATAGGTAGCAGGGTATCATTCAGTAACCTGGTCTTAATCCGCTTCGACCTGTTCTTATATACTTCGACAGCCGTTTCTATCGCTTTATAGATACGCTGCTTGGTCAAAGCAGAAATGAAAACTATCGGCACATCTGTAAACGGTTCGATCTGTTTCCTGATAGTGGTCTCGAAATCCTTCATCGTTTTATTGTCTTTCTCGACCAGGTCCCATTTATTGACGAGAATTACAATTCCTTTTCGATTTCTTTCAGCCAGCCAGAAGATGTTCTGAACCTGGCCATCAAAACCGCGGGTTGCATCGAACATCAAAATACATACATCGCAATGTTCAATAGCCCGGACACTTCGCATAACCGAATAAAACTCCAGGTCTTCCTTTACTTTGGATTTTCTCCTGATACCAGCCGTATCGACCAGGTAAAACTCAAATCCAAATCTATTGTATCTGGTATCAATGGCATCCCGGGTTGTTCCTGCAACATCTGTTACGATATAGCGATCTTCACCGATCAGTGCATTAATAAAGGAGGATTTTCCTGCGTTTGGCCTGCCAACAACAGCAAACCTTGGAAGATCAGATTCTTCTTCCTCTGCAGTTTCCGGAAGAGCTTCAACAAGGGCATCAAGCAGTTCTCCGGTACCGCTACCGTTGATACTGGCAATGGTGTAGTATTCCCCTAGTCCGAGGGAATAAAATTCTACGGCATCCTCTGCCCTTTTGTTATTGTCAACCTTATTCACCACCAGGAATACCGGCTTATCGACCTTCCGCAGCAATTCGGCTACATCTTCATCCATCCCGGTAACACCGGTTTCAACGTCTACCATGAACAGTATTGCGTCGGCTTCTTCAATAGCCAATTCAACCTGCTTGTCTATTTCGGCCTCAAATACATCATCACTACCTCTGACGTAGCCTCCGGTATCGATAAGGGAAAACTCCTTCCCATTCCAATCACTTTTTCCATAGTGACGATCCCGGGTAACGCCGCTTACCGCATCAACGATGGCTTCCCTCCTTTGGATTAAGCGGTTAAAAAGAGTTGATTTCCCAACATTCGGACGACCTACTATGGCTACAATGCTCATGATTTCTGAATTGCAGCAAAGGTAATGCTTCCAATTTGAAGAAAAAACTGTATTTTCAATCTGAAAAGCCGATTATGTCACTCCCTAATGAAATAGTATTAAGGCCTCGTTTCAGAATGGAATTCGATTCTCCTAATGAGGATATTCTTGCGCTTTTTGAAGAGGCTAAATCAAATCAAAGTGACTTTATAGTTTCACGTGTTGATGATCATGTGTTTGTGAAGATCCCCAGTGATCGACAGCATTTCTGGTCACCTCAACTGCATCTTGAAATATTTGAAGTCGAGAAAGGCAAAACCAAACTTCACGGATTATTTGGTCCGAATCCTACCATCTGGACCATGTTTATGTTCCTTCATTTCATTGTAGCAGGTATGTTTATCGGCTTCGGAATTTGGGCTTATGTCAACTGGACCCTGGATAAAGATTTCGCCATTCAGTTATTCCTAACCTTAATGATGACTGTAATGTGGTTCGTATTATACTTTTCCGGACGTTTGGGTCGAGCTGCGGGAAAGGATGAGATGCATCAATTACATTGGTTTATGATTGATATTTTGGACAAAATACCAAAGTAGGAACATGGGATTACTTCGAATATCCGAATCGTTTTAACTGCCTGGAATCACTTCTCCAGTTTTTATTCACCTTTACGAATAACTCCAGGTGCACCTGTTTTCCGAAGAACGCTTCCATATCCTTTCTCGACTGAATTCCAACTTTTTTTAATGCGGAACCCTTGTGGCCAATAATAATCCCTTTCTGGGTATCCCTTTCAACCATTATTACCGATCGAATCCGGATGATCTTATCGCTTTCATCAAAGGACTCAGTTTCAATTTCAACAGCATACGGAATTTCCTTTTTGTAATTCAGAAGTATTTTTTCACGGATAATTTCATTCACAAAGAAGCGTTCGGGCTTGTCCGTCAGTTGGTCCTTCGGAAAGAAAGGAGGCGATTCGGGAAGCAATTCAACAATCCGGTCCAGAACTACATTAACCTGAAATCCCTCCAGGGCAGAGATAGGATAAACCTCGGCATCAGGCAATTGAGATTGCCAGAATTCAACTTGTTTTTCAAGGGTTTCCTGATCAGACTGATCAATTTTATTGATCAGAAGCAGGACTGGAATTTTTGTTGACTTTATCTTCCTAAAGAGGGCTTCATCCTTAAGTGAGGTTTCGCCTATTTCAACCATATAGATAAGAAGGTCGGCATCATCAAAGGCTGATTTAACAAAATCCATCATAGATTCCTGTAACTCATAAGCGGGTTTAATGATCCCTGGTGTATCGGAAAAAACGACTTGAAAATCATCCCCATTGACTATTCCCATAATTCGATGCCGGGTGGTCTGTGCTTTTGAGGTAATAATAGACAATCGTTCACCCACCAAAGCATTCATGAGTGTTGATTTTCCAACGTTCGGATTTCCAATGATATTTACAAAGCCCGCTTTATGCATGCTGCAAATTTACTTTAAAAATTGATGATAACACGAGGAATCACAAGGGTCAATCATAAAGTATGACTTAATTCATTACCTTTATATGACACCCACTGCAACTTACCTGCTTTTAAGCAATGTTAATAATGGCAACCAAACAACAAGCCACTGGCGTCATTTTATGGATCGCCCGTATTTTAGCTATTCTTGAAATCGGGTTTATTCTATTTTTCCTTTTAGCCGATCTTCTGAA
>JABDPU010000255.1 GCA_013042625.1 Flavobacteriaceae bacterium
ACCCTTTTTTTGCTAATAACATCTACCCTTAGCCTTGCACAGACCGATTCTCGGTCTGTTGTTTCTCAATACCTTACCGATAACGGAACCTTAAGTTACTATTCAGATGTAGTCGATAAGATGTATGAATTTATTCAGCAGGAGTTTAGCGGACAGGATATTCCGTCAGATGTCTGGGCGGAGGTTCGAAATGGCAAAGAAGAAGCAATGACTTTGATCGAATCGCGACTTGTGCAGGCCTATCAATCTCATTTTTCAGAAGAAGAGCTTAAAACCATGACCGATTTCTATGTGTCTGAAACAGGTATGAAAATCGTAAGGGGTAAAGATCTGAATCCAGAAGAAAAATCAGCTCGTGATAATTTTTATGCCTCGGCAACCGGACAAAAAATTAAAGCGGCTACAGACTCTTTAAATTCTGTTTTGGCCGAATTGACACAAGCCTGGAGTTCTGAGATCTATGCCAGCGCTGTTGGCGGACTCAATTCCAAAGGATATACTAAGAACTGATAATCCGGGCCAGGTAATCAAAATGCTCCCCCGCTTTTACCAATTCACAATTTAGTCCGATTGGCTTGCAAAGTTTTTTCAGGGTTTCAAAATCCACATACAGCCAGGTCATCACCTCCTCAGACTCCCCTTTATAACTCAAATAATAATCAAGTTCGCCGTAGTATATGCCAGCTTGTTTTAATTCTGCGAGGTCTTCCTCATCATACATATAGCTTACATCAGATGAATCAATAAGAATTTGACCACCCGGTTTGAGCAATGATTTCATATGGCTCAAATACTTCGTAGCAAGTTCAATGGTATGAAAAATTCCTGTACCATTCATCAATGAAAGCAGGGTGTCATATTGAGCGGTCTCATCCAGCAGATTTCTGTGAAAGGCCTGTTTAACTCCTCTTTTTTTACAAACTTCGATCGAATTTGGTGAAACGTCAATAGCAGTGACATCCAAACCTTTATTCAAAAGATAAAGGCTATGACTTCCGGCGGCACATCCTATATCCAGGGTTTTTCCTCTCGCTATGTCTAAAGCATGTTGTTCAATTTTCGGCATTTCATCATAGGACCTGAAGAGGTATGGAACCGGTAGCACATCATTGTAGGAAATATGGGTAGCAGTGACCAGGTCTTCGGAATAATTTCCCTCCTGGTAATCGAAAATGGCCTTTCCCATTAAGTCTTTCATAATAGACAAGCTACGTTTTAAAAGTCCTTTTATATTTTTACACCATGGAAGACCGCTTAAAGGAGTTACCACAGCTGGCCAAAGATAAACATAAGGAAAACAAAAAATTTCTTGCTAAAATAAGGAAAAGGCCGCCAAAGGATTTGGACAGGCTCATGGTAGAATTCCATTCCGAAGAATTTGAACGTACAGATTGCCTGGACTGTGCGAATTGCTGTAAAACTACAGGACCGTTGTTTACCGACAAAGATATTGGCAGGATTGCCAAAGCGTTTAAAATGAAGCCTGGGAAATTCATTGATAATTACCTGAGACTGGACGAGGAGAATGATTATGTTTTACAGCAGGTTCCCTGCAGTTTCCTTGAATCGGATAATAAGTGCAGCATCTATGATATCAGGCCTAAAGCCTGTCGTGAATTTCCCCATACCGATCGTAAAAAGTTTCATCAGATTAATCATTTAACCCTGAAGAATGTCGCGATTTGCCCGGCCGCCTTCAATATTGTTGAGCGTATGAAACAAAACATAAAATAATTATCTTTGATCGAAATTCATGGAATCTATAATCGATTATTTTGAAACTATTCCTTCATCACACCGGAGTGTAATCCTGGTTGGAGGGCTGACCCTGTTTTGGTTGTTAGAGGGGGCCGTACCCTTATTCAGGTTTAAGTATAAGAAATGGCGTCATGCATTGCCGAATCTGTTCTTTACTGCCACCACAATCATTATCAATTTTGCTTTAGCTTTCCTGCTTTTAAATACGGCCGACTGGGTGGTAGCAGAAGAGTTTGGATTGATCAATTGGCTTCCTGATATGCCACTTTGGTTATATGTTATTCTTGGCATCTTATTCCTTGATTTCTTTGGCGCTTACCTGCCACACTATGTTGAACATAAGGTAAAACCATTGTGGATGATCCATCTGGTTCATCATACCGATCATAAGGTAGATACTACTACGGCCAACAGGCATCACCCACTGGAAAGTTTGATCCGTTTTGTCTTTACACTTATTGGTGTCCTGATTCTAGGAACACCAATCGGGATCATTATGCTGTACCAGTCGATGTCACTGGTTGCAACTCAGTTCACTCATGCTAATATCAGGCTCCCTAAAAAAGTGGACTATGCCCTGAGTTATTTTTTGGTTTCACCTGATATGCACAAGGTTCATCATCATTATGTCTTGCCGTATACCGATTCAAACTACGGAAACATTTTTTCTATCTGGGATCGCTTATTAGGAACCTTTATGACCCTCGACAGAGATAAACTGGAGTATGGTGTAGATGTCTTTCCGGATGAAAAAGAGAATAGCGATATTGTTGAGTTGCTGAAACAACCCTTTCAGAAATATCGAAAACCTACAATCAGGCCTGTTGAGGAATAGAGTCATAGTTATTTTTTTCAGTATTATTATTTTAAGTTGCATGCTCAGTCAAAAGCCTTCTATAGAAATTCAAGGACATCGGGGTTTTAAAGGATTATATCCGGAGAATTCGATTTTAGCATTTGAAAAAGCTGCAGAATTCGGAGTTGATGTTCTCGAGATGGACATATGTGTATCTGAAGATCTTAAAATCGTAGTCTCACATGAACCCTATATAAATCCATCCATTTGTAAAATGCCCGACAATGGTCATAATAAGGACGATTTGACCCTTGAATACAACCTCTACAAGATGTCATATGATGAAATTTCAGCTTTCGATTGTGGATCGGTTTACCAGGAAGGATTTCCACTTCAAAAGAAAATTAAGGCTTCTAAGCCTTTGCTTAAAGAGGTATTTAAAAGGATAAGTCCAAATTATCCTGAAATGCGTTTCAATATTGAAATAAAGGCACATCCTCAAATGGATAGGATCTTTACACCGGAACCAAAAGAGTATGTGAACCTGGTTTTAGAGGTAATTGATTCTGAAGGCATGCAGGATCAGATAAACCTGCAGTCGTTTGATCTCAGGATATTGGAGGAGATTCACCGTCAGAATCCCACGATCGAACTTTCCTTACTGGTGGATTCGAATGAGTCAATTTCAGAAAAACTGGATGCCCTTTCTTTTAAACCTGAGATAATTAGTCCGCACTTTAGTTTACTGAATACCACAAATGTTGATAAATACCAAAGCGATGGATTCCTAATCGTACCCTGGACCGTAAATTCCTTTGGCGATTTGCAGCATATGATTGATTTGGGCGTAAATGGCATAATCACCGATTATCCAAACCGCTTAAAATCACTTTTAGTAAAGTAATAGGGCAATTACCGTATAGTTTAGTCGGGCTTTTTAAACCGTTTAGCCAAACACTCTGCTGTTCTTCTATTTTATCAGTCGATTGTAGGTGTTCCTTCACTCTGACTAACTCCTTAGGTAATTTTATCCCGCTATTAATCTACCATTTAGGTTCGATTAGTTGAACGCCTGAAATTAACCTGTGACATCTAAGGGTGTCTCCCTAAGGTCTTATTGTCGTCGGAATTTATCAATAAACAGTTACTTTTAATCAACTATAAAGGTGAAATTTAATTATCATGAAAGCATTACGGATTGACATTATATTGATTTGGCTTGTTGGGATTTTTATTAGCTCTAATGTTTCTGCTCAGTCACAATTTGCAACAATTAAAAAGAATGAGAATCTTGCAGCTCAAAGTCTGCAACATGACCTGAACGAGACCAAAGACACCTTGAAACTCGTGAGTTCAAATTATATTCACCGCATATATACGGTAGGCGATAGTAGTAGAATGGTTGATATTGTTGTCAATCGAAGGAAATATGATTTGTCATTACGTGAATTGGTAAAAGGCAAGCATATTTTCGTGGTTCAGGAATCCGGTAAAAAAATTATATTCCAGGTTCATATCAATCAGGACAGCTGGCAGGATAAAAGCAAAAGAGTAGGTGAAACCATCCTAAAACCTGACTCGAAAACAATTTCAGCAGAGAAATCAGATCTGATGAAATCAACGGTCACAGTTCCTGAAAGTGACCAAAATAAAATGGAATAGAAGAAACCACATTTGGGGAAATTGGTATTACTTTATACGCTAGAGGAGTGGACATTGGTTCATTCCTCTAGTATTTTATACACTTCATAGATTAATTTGATCTGTTATGATTAGTTTAATTTAGATTTACCCTGAGGGTCTTTGCTATTGATTCGCGATAAATGGAGGCAATCCATAATATAAATGAGGCACCTCATACTTGGCTTGCTATGCGCGATGATCTTGCCATTCGCCCAGAATGTTTATTCCCAGGATAGATTTGCAATTATTGAAAAGAACACCAATTTGGTGGCTAAAGATCTTATTCATGATCTGAATGAGACCACTGATAGCCTCTTGCTTAGATCTAAAGGCAAGATGCATCATGTCTATTCGATCAACAGGCAGAGCAAAAGGGAAATAGACCGATTCATTCATAATGATGAAATTAAAATCTCACTAGCTAAACTAAGTCCGGGTAAGCATACCTTCGCTGTTAGCTATCTTCAGAAAAAGATTTTATTCGTGATCAGGATTTACGATCCGAATGCAACCTATGTCGATATGCGCAAGGCAACCGATGTAGCTGTCAGAAATAACTAGTCATAGATTAGATAGGGCTGCCTTTTCTTTTTGAAATCTGCGATCCCTGGCCGCCAGCTTTTTCGTATTTCTTCGGCCGTATATCCCGATTCAATTTGAGCCCGTAGTTCATCTGTTCCGGCCAATTTGATAAAAAACGAATTGAAAAAGTCCGACTTATCATTGGTGCCATGATAGGCTTCAACCAGCCAGCTTAAATCAATTCGCTTAAGATCACTGGCCTCTGCTAAATTCATTCCATAGCATAATTTGTTTTCATGCTTGGGATACTTTGCTCCCTGATTGGGAACCGGTGTGAACTGATATTTGAAGTAAGCCGGATCTAAATACGGACTTCCAAAAATCTGAAACTGCAATTCTGTTCCCCGTCCGGCGCTTACATTTGTGCCTTCAAAAAAACAGAGGCTTGGATACAAATTAATAGCCTTGTCATTCGGTAAATTTGGCGAAGGTTTAATCGACAGATGATAGCGCATGCTATGCTTATAATTCTCCATCTTCACTATCTCAAGTTCACATTGAATGCCACCTTTCAGCCAACCTTCTCCATTGATCATTCTTGCATATTCACCAATGGTCATTCCATGTAACACAGGAACCGGGTGCATGCCCACAAAACTGCTATGCTCCATATTAAGAATTGGTCCGTCGAGGATGAAACCATTCGGATTGGGCCTGTCAAGAACTATTAATGGAATGTTTTGTTCTGCGCAGGCTTCCATCACGTAATGCAAGCTTGAAATATAGGTGTAAAACCTGGCACCAACATCCTGTATATCAAAAATTACCCGATCGAGATCATGATCATCGAATGCCGGTTTTTTGTTTTCACCATATAAAGAAATAATTGGGAGCCCGGTTTTTATATCCATGCCATCCCTAACGATCTCACCCGCATCGGCAGTTCCGCGAAAGCCATGCTCGGGGGCAAATACGCGCACAACATCAACATTTCTTGCTAAAAGGGTGTCGACCAGGTGAGTATACTTCTGACTTCCTGAATGATAAATTACGGAGGTCTGATTGGCAACAATTCCAATTCTTCCTTTTAATACCGGCAGGTATTCCGACAGCCTGGCTGCAGCTTCAACAATCTTATCGTCCTGGCTCTCCATCTGAATGATTGAGCCAGATTCAGAATCCTTGTCTTTATTGAATGCACCATTGCAGGAGAAGCCGATTAAAAGACATAATAAAAGTGTATTTTTGAGCAAGGAAATCATCATTATTGATTTGAAATTCGAATACTTTATAGCAAAACGAATAATTGGCAGTAAGTCGTATAAAAGTAGTGTATCGGCTCCAATAATAAAAATAGGAATTGCTGCCATTGCCATTGGTATTATTGTCATGCTTATTGCTATTGCAACAGGGATAGGATTGCAGCAAAAAATCCGTGATAAGGCCGTGGCTTTCAATGGGCATTTAACCATTTCCAGTTTTGATAGTAATATTTCTGAAGAATCCCTGAACCCGATTTCTTCTAAACAGGAATTCTACCCCAACTTCAATTCAGTTCCCGGAGTGTCCCACATACAGGTGGTGGCCCATAAGTTTGGAGTGATCAGGACGGAATCTGATTTTGAGGGCATGGTCCTTAAAGGAGTGGGGTTTGATTACAACTGGTCCCTGTTCGAGGAGTTTTTAATCGATGGTCGTTTGCCGGAATTCGATAATGGAAACATGAGTAGCGAAGTGTTGATACCTGAGTATCTGGCCAAACGTTTGGTATTAAATACCGGTGATAGTTTCCAGATGTATTTTGCCAGGGAGAATATTGACAGACCACCCTCAATACGGAAGTTTAACATAGTTGGTATTTACAGATCGGGATTCCTGGAGTTAGATGAGACCTATCTCATGGGCGATATCAGGCAGATACAAAGATTGAACAGCTGGGAATCAGATCAGATCGGGCATTTCGAATTGTTTATATCAGACTATGATGAGTTAAAGGAAGTGGCCAATGCAGTTTACCAGAATACGCCATCGGTTTTAAATACCGAAACGGTTTCCGAGAAATATGCCTCCATTTTTGAATGGATCAGCATTTTTGACAAGAATATTTATGGCATAATTGGTATTATGATCCTGGTAGCAGGAATAAATATGATCACGGCACTGTTGGTGCTTATTCTTGAACGAACCCAGATGATAGGGATCTTAAAAGCCCTGGGTAGCCGAAACTGGAATGTCCAGCGGATATTCCTGATCAATGCTGCCTATTTAATATTGTTAGGATTGTTTTGGGGTAATTTGATAGGAATAGGCTTGTTGGTCATGCAACAGAACTTCGGACTATTTCCTCTGGACCCCGAGGTTTATTATGTAACCCAGGCTCCGGTTTACCTGAGTTTGAGTTATGTCCTCTCACTTAACCTTGGAACCTTCCTGATCTGCTTGCTTATGCTTATGATCCCGTCTATGATTATATCCCGAATCAGCCCTGTAAAGGCCATGCGCTTCGAATGATTTTTGGTTGGATTTTGAGTCGTTCTGAATTAGAATTAATTTCCAATATTTCTTGCTTCGCTAAACTTTTCCTTACTTTTGCAGCGCAAAAATAATCGATGGAATACGCCGAAAATATTTTAGAGACCATTGGGAATACACCCTTGGTGAAAATCAATAAAATAACCGAAGAGTTACCCTGCTTAGTTCTTGCTAAATACGAGACTTTCAATCCGGGAAATTCAGTTAAGGATCGCATGGCGGTTAAAATGATTGAAGATGCAGAAGCTGACGGCCGACTGAAACCGGGGGGGACTATTGTGGAGGGAACTTCAGGTAATACAGGCATGGGCCTGGCATTAGCTGCGATCGTAAAGGGTTATAAATGCATATTTGTAACGACCGATAAACAATCGAAGGAAAAGGTTGATGTTTTAAAGGCTCTGGGTGCGGAGGTTGAAGTATGTCCGACCGCTGTAGAACCTGACGATCCACGATCGTATTATTCGGTAGCGAAACGATTAGGGGAGGAGATAGAAAATGCATGGTATGTCAATCAATACGATAACCTGTCAAACCAAACCGCCCACTATGAAAGTACAGGTCCTGAAATTTGGAAACAGACCGATGGTAAGGTCACGCACTTCATTGTAGGTGTGGGAACCGGCGGAACGATCTCCGGTGTGGGTAAATTCCTGAAAGAGCAAAATCCGGATGTTAAGGTTTGGGGTGTAGATACCTTCGGCAGTGTATTTAAAAAATACCATGAAACCGGAATATTCGATAAAAATGAGATCTATCCTTATGTTACTGAAGGGATAGGCGAGGACATCCTTCCCGCCAACGTCGACTTCAGCATAATTGATGGATTTACCAAAGTTACCGATAAAGACGCTGCCGTCTATACCCGCAGACTGGCGAGGGAGGAAGGTATGTTCCTTGGTAATTCTGCAGGCGCAGCAATAAAGGGCGTTCTTCAGCTTAAAGAACATTTTAAGAAAGACGATATCGTGGTGGTTCTTTTCCATGATCATGGAACGCGATATGTTGGCAAGATTTTTAACGATGACTGGATGCGCCAGCAGGGCTTTATGTAATCGATTCAGAATCAGCTTACCCGAACATTTTTTCTTCAATTATCTCTAATTCTTGAGATCGACTAAACATGCCTGAAAATCTTACAAAAAAATCTCTTTTGTAAGAAAAAACACACTAATAATGAGCGGATTATAAAAAACTTAAGCGTTCATTTGGTAGTTTGTGGTTTTTATCTGATATTCGACGAAATACATATTTATTCGACGAAATACACATTAACCTCAAACCTACGAACCGCTATGAAGGTGCAGCAATTCGCATTAATGCCTTACTCATGGAAAGAAGACATTAGTAAGATTACTATTCCCGCCAATTTATTTATCATGTTTGTATCTCCTCAGTTCAAAGAGCGTGCAGAAGTATTGGCCTATTTGAATAAGAACTATCCTGACGCCACTGTTGTTGGATGCTCAACTGCTGGCGAGATCAATGATGTTCATGTTAATGATTACAGCATTTCTTTATCAGCAGTGCAACTTGAAAAAGTGAAGCACAGGTTGGAAATGGTTGAAGTAACAGACATGAAATACAGTTATAAATCGGGACAGGAGCTGGCAACTAAATTAAATCGTCCGAATCTCAAGCATTTACTTGTACTGAGTGATGGTTTAAATGTGAATGGAGCCGACCTGGTTTCAGGTCTGAGAGATGTGTTGCCCGATGTTAGTATTACTGGCGGATTGGCGGCCGACGGTCCGGATTTTAAAGCAACCTTTTTGATTGCAAATCAATCCATTGAGGCCAACAGGATTATTGGCCTGGGTCTTTATGGTGATGAACTCAAGGTTGGATACAGTTCAAAGGGTGGATGGGATAGTTTCGGAATTGAGCGTCTGGTGACCAGATCTCATAAAAATGTGTTGTATGAATTAGATGGATATCCTGCACTTAAAGTTTATAAATCGTTCCTTGGTGATGAAGCTAAAAATTTACCAAGTTCTGCGCTATTATTCCCGCTTAAAATGAGGGATAATGAGTCGGATAAACCATTGGTAAGGACTGTTTTAGGAGTGAATGAAGAAAACCAGAGCATGACCTTTGCCGGAAATATCCATCAGGGATCTTATGTTAAGCTAATGAAAGCTAATATTGACCGTTTGATAGATGGTGCGGAAGATTCGGCGAAGACGGCCAATGAGATTGTAAAAGAATCTGCAGACCTGGCTATCCTTATCAGTTGCGTTGGAAGGCGATTAGTCTTAAAACAATTGATAGAAGAGGAAGTTGAAGTGGTCAGGGAGGTAATAGGTGAGAAACCTAAAATTACAGGCTTTTACAGCTACGGGGAGATCGCACCACATGGTGAATTCTCACCCTGCGAACTTCATAATCAATCAATGACAATAACCACCTTGACTGAATGCTAAGGGAAGAACGACATAGATTGTTAAAGCGCCAGCTTAAAAAGGCTGGCTTTGTTAATCCTGATTCAGAGGACCTGGCACCATTTTTTAAAATGATAAATGATGCCTATATGAGTTTTGACACGGATATTGCACGATTGGAGACCATCCTGGAAGAAAGCTCTAAGGAGTTATTCATGGCCAATCAAACCCTTTTGAACGAGAAAGAACATGCCAAGTCTAAGCTTAATACCATTGTTAATACGGTTCATGATGTTCTGTTTCAAACCGATACGCGGGGTAACTTTATCTACCTCAACAAAGCCTGGTATGAGTTAACAGGATTGTCATGGAGAAAATCGATTGGTAAAAATTATAAAAGCCTTATGACTGGAATGAACCGTCATGAGAAACAACGCATCAAGCATTTCCTTTCTGAAAGAAAAAAGAATTATAACACGGTATTTAAATATTTTAAGCCAAATCGAGAGGTCAAGTGGATTGAGATAAATATGTCCTTGACCTTCGATAAAAAGGGCAACCCTACTGGTACCATTGGTACTATGAGTGATGTGACAACTTTGAAAGAAACTGAGATTGAACTTCAAAGGGCCAGTCAGGCGAAGGATGAATTTCTTTCTACCATGTCACATGAGATCAGAACGCCTTTGAATGCCGTCATCGGATTGACCAATATTATGCTTATGGAAGAGCATCTTCCAAACCAGGTTGAAAACCTTCAGGCATTGAAGTATTCCGGAGAACATTTGTTAGGCCTTATTAATAATATTCTCGATCTAAATAAAATTCATTCTGGTCATGTAAATTATGTAGAGAGTGAATTCAGTGTTTCTGATTTGCTCAAAGAGCTTGAATCGAATTTTAAGTATGTTGCTAAGGACAAATTTCTGGTATTCAGGATTTCAAGAGATATTGGAATACCGGATGACCTGCTGGGAGATCGAATGATGATCATTCAGGTACTCAAGAATCTGCTGGGTAATGCATTTAAGTTCACAGAAAGAGGCCTGGTTGAGTTGAAAATTGAAAAGTTAGAGCTTAACAACGGACTGGTTAAACTCAGGTTCTCTGTTTCCGATACAGGAATCGGGATCCCGATCAAAAAACAAAAAGACATTTTCGACAGCTTTGTACAGGCCGATTATAATACTTCGCGATTGTATGGAGGGACAGGTCTTGGCCTGACTATCAGTAAGAAGATTCTTAGTTTTATGAATAGCGATTTGAGCCTGAACAGCAATCCCGGAAAAGGTTCAAATTTTGCTTTCGATCTGAATCTGAAATTAGCGCGACCTGCTGTTCTTCCAAGACCAAAGTCTAATAACAAGAAAACTAATTCCCAACCAATAAACCTAAAGGTCCTGGTAGCCGAGGATAATAAACTCAACCAGATGGTATTGAAAAAATTATTCAGTAAATGGGAAATTTATTGCACCATAACAAATAACGGACTCGAGCTACTCGAAGAACTGGATAAAGAAGACTATGATCTTATACTGATGGACCTTCAAATGCCTGAACTTGATGGTTATCAGACCACAAAAAGAATCAGAAACCTCAGCGATAAAATCAAATCCGAAATCCCGATTATTGCCCTGACGGCCTTCGCCCAGGAAGAAACCAGGCATAAAACTACTAAGTATCGAATGAATGGATTTATGACTAAACCATTCAATCCCAATGAATTTCACGATCTTCTAAGCTTCTACGGCGATAAGATTCAGAACGCAGGTTGAGAAAATAATCTACATTTTTCTTTCAAGATTTTGATCGATTTCATACTTTCGCGATATGAGAGAAAATTTTCTATATTATTTATGGAAATATAAGAAGATAGCTCAGGATCAGCTTAAGACAACTCGTGGAAGCAGTCTCCGAATTATTGATTTTGGTGAAGTGAATACCAATGCGGGCCCTGATATTATCAATGCTAGGATCTGTATCGGTGAGATTTTTTGGGCGGGCAATATCGAATTTCACTCCTTGGCGTCACATTGGAATATTCATGGCCATCATCATGATCCGGCCTATAATAATGTCATCTTACATGTGGTTTGGGAAAATGATATTGAAATATATATGGAAAACGGAAGCCCGATTCCTGTTTTGGAATTAAGGACTTTGGTTCCTGAAAATGTCCTGGATGATTACAATGCGTTCTTTATGCAGCCGTTAAAATGGATCAATTGTGAGCGCCATCTTAAATATCTTGAAGAAGAGGAGGTTGTTAGATGGACGGAAGACTTATTCAAAGCCAGGCTTAATAAGAAACTCGATAGTCTTATGACCTGGCATAATCAATTAGGGAAAGACTGGGAAGCATTAACCTTTCTAATGATTTCACGATACTTAGGAGGTCCTGTTAATGCAGACGCATTTCACAGTTGGGCGATGAGTTTTAAGTTTAACCTGGTTTTGAAACTAAGAGACGATCCAATGGTTCTGGAATCCCTGTTCTATGGCCAGGCCAATCTGCTCAATAATGAATGTAAGGATGACTATGTGATTCAATTGATCAACCAATACAACTTCCTCACGAATAAATATAAATTGAATAATGATCATTTGATCCGGTTTCGTTTTCTCCGATTGAGACCATCCGGATTTCCGACGCTCAGGCTTTCTCAATTGGCTCAACTCTATAACAGGACCACAGCCCTGTTCGAAACGATTGTTCAAACCAGACAAAGCGATAGCTTATATCAAATCTTCCGGATAAAGTCTTCCACCTATTGGTCTTTGCATTATACCTTCGGAAAAGAAACCAAATTCAGTGAAAAGTGGCTGTCTAAGCGAATGGCTCTTAACCTGATTGTCAATGTCGTCATCCCATTGAAATTCGCTTATTCTGTCTACAACGGGAATAGCAATTGGAATGAAATTCTGAGATTCGCAAGATCATTGAAAGCAGAGAACAACGCTGTGATAAGGGGATTTAAAAAAATTGGCATTAACACAAGCGATGCCGTGTCAAGTCAGGGGTTTTTAGAACTCAAGGCAAACTACTGTGATAAAAACAAATGCTTACAATGTAGGTTTGGTCATTTGATTTTAAACGAGAATATGTAAATTGCGGCTATGAAATGGTTTTACACTGTTTTACTGTATTTCCAAAAACATGGATTTTACGTTTGTCAGCGTATCGCAGATCGTCTGGGTATTCGTGCCCGGGTGGTCAGAACGTCATTTATTTATCTGACTTTCGTCACCCTTGGTTTTGGTTTTGCACTATATTTGTTTATCGCATTCTGGATGCGCATTAAAGATTTGATTTACACCAAAAGAAGCTCGGTTTTCGATCTGTAATTCATGGCAAATTCTTTATTAAAATCATTCTGGTCAAAGATTAATATGGCGATAATGCTTCTAGTGTTATTATTGTTAATCGGTATGATAGGTTTCAGGATTCTTACAGGTGAGTCCTGGATCGATTGCTTTTATATGACCGTAATTACGATTTCAACAGTTGGATTTACAGAAGCAGTTCCTATTGATGAAAACGCCAAGATATTCACAATCCTACTCATCTTAACCGGATTTATTGTAGTAGGTTATGCCATAAAAGTGATTACCGAATATATCATATTGAGAAATGATGCTGAAGAAATAAAACTCAAGAAAATGCAGAAAAAAATTGATGGTATGCAAGGCCATATTGTTATCTGTGGCTATGGTAGAAACGGTGCACAGGTAGCCAGGAAGTTAGCAGCTTATGACAAGGATTTTGTGGTTATTGAAAGGAACAAGGAGCTGGTTGAAAAAATGGAAGACAGCAATATTCCTTATGTTCTTGGGAATGCTAATGAAGATGAGACTCTTGAACAAGCCGGAATCGATAGAGCAAGCTGCCTTATTTCAGCATTGCCTAGTGATGCAGACAATGTTTTTGTTGTGTTATCTGCCCGTCAGAAAAATAAAAATATAAGGATCATTAGTCGCGCTTCTCACGAGTCAACCTATAGCAAATTAAAACTCGCCGGTGCAAACAATGTCATTCTTCCAGACAAAATAGGAGGTGACCATATGGCTTCCCTGGTGGTCATTCCAGATTTGATTGAGTTTATTGATAACCTGGCAATCGTAGGGAAAACCAATATCAATATTGAACAGGTTGATGTGGAGAAATTATATGATACAACGGAAGTGAAATCGATCAGAGATTTAGATCTTCGGAAGAAAACTGGCTGTAACGTCATTGGATACAAAGATCCTAAAGGTGATTATATCGTTAACCCCGAAGCCGATCAGGAACTGGCACCTAACTCAACGATTATAGTGCTTGGAAGGCCCGAACAGATTCAAAAACTGAACACTTTATTCAATATTTGAGGCCGGGGCTTTTAACAGCATATGTTTTAAAAAACCGTTTTTTTTTAGCATCTTGCCCGAGAGTTACACCTCTAAACTGAATTCAACTAACTAATAATAATTTATCATGAAGAAATATCTTCTCCTCTTTTTTAGTGCATTATTACCCATGTTTTCCCAGGCTCAGGAAGCATCACGCGGACTGGATGAACGCGTTAATGATGCGTTTATGCCAATTGCTGATGCATGGGAAGGATTAGTATTGTACCCTGTTTCTATTGCTGGCTTTGATATACCAATCGTTGTTATCCTCCTCGTGGTTGGAGCAACCTTTTTTACACTCACATTTAAGTTTCCCAACATAATGAAATTTCCTCTGGCTATCAATACCGTCAGGGGTAAGTATGATGATATTGAACAACATGGTGTTGCGGAAAAGGTAGCTGTCAATATTGTAGAAGGAGATTTACCTGATACAATTAGAGATGAGAGCAAAGAAGGAGAAGTAAGCCATTTTCAGGCCCTGGCAACTGCGGTTTCGGGTACTGTTGGTTTAGGAAATATTGCTGGTGTGGCCATTGCAATTGCTTTGGGTGGACCGGGTGCAACCTTTTGGATGATCGTTTGCGGACTTATTGGAATGTCGACCAAGTTTGTTGAATGTACACTTGGTGTAACATATCGTGATGTTGGAGAAGACGGTACCGTTTATGGTGGCCCTATGTATTACCTGTCAAAAGGATTGAAAGAAAGAAAAATGGCCGGACTCGGAAAAGTACTAGCCGTTTTATTTGCCATATTATGTATTGGTGCTTCCTTTGGTGGTGGAAATGCATTCCAGTCTAACCAGGCTACAGTCCAGTTGTCATCTCTCCTCGGACTCGAGGGTGGTTCAACCGGATTTATTATTGGTATTATTCTGGCGGTTCTTGTTGGGATCGTTATTATTGGTGGTATAAAGAGAATTGCAAGTATTACTGAAAAAATAGTACCATTTATGGCGGGTATTTACGTGCTTGCTGCATTAATAATCATCTTTGCTAACTTCAGTTATATCGATGATGCCTTCGGATTAATTATTGAAGGTGCATTTACACCTATGGCAGGCCTTGGTGGTTTAGTGGGCGTATTAATCGTAGGATTCCAAAGGGCAGCCTTCTCAAACGAAGCCGGTGCAGGTTCTGCAGCAATTGCTCACTCCGCTGTAAAAACAAGATACCCAGCTTCAGAAGGTGTTGTGGCCTTGTTAGAACCTTTTATCGATACGGTAGTAATTTGTACTATGACTGCGTTGGTGATTATATTCTTCAATATCGATGGTGATAATGTCCAGAGTATATTCCAGTATGGAGCAGCAGGCGATTCTGCCAGTAGTGTACTTCTGAATTCAGATGGCAGCACGGTTGGTGGAGTTGATTTAACATCCATGGCTTTTGATTCTGTAATCCCGGGCTTCTCATATGTGCTAACAATTGCAATTGTATTGTTCGCTTTCTCAACCATGATCTCCTGGTCATACTACGGACTTCAATCCTGGAAATATTTATTCGGAAAAGGAAAAACAGCAGACATGCTATATAAATTATTGTTCCTGATATTCGTTGTAATCGGTGCGGCAGCAACTCTTGATGCTGTTATCAAATTCTCAGATGCTATGATATTAGCACTGGTATTCCCGAATATGATCGGATTATTATTACTCTTCCCAAAAGTAAGACAGGAAGTTACACGATACCTCGAAGCCATAAGGGCGAGTAGGGAATAAAACATTATGCCAATAAAAAGGATCCCATTGCGATTTAGCCATCAACAACGCAATGGGATCTTTCTTTTACTATTCCTTATTATCGGTTCTGAGTACCTATATTACAAACTTCAAAACCGAATAAAACCATTTCATTTCGATCTGGAGGCTCAGGCGGCCATTCAGCAAAAGATCGACTCGGTAAAGGCGGTCAGACTGCAAGAATCCCAACCAAAAATATATCCCTTCAATCCAAATTTTATAACAGATTTTAAAGGCTATACCCTGGGTATGACCAATGAGGAGATTGATAGGTTAATGGCATATCGGAAAAAAGGCCTTTGGGTCAATTCCGCAAATGATTTTCAAAAGGTGACCGGTGTATCCGATTCACTCCTGAAACAGATAAGTCCGTTTTTTAAATTTCCCGATTGGATCTCCAATCCGAAACCACCTTATTCTTATCAACCCCATATTAACGGTGAATTAAGTTTTACAGAAAAAAGAGACCTTAATACTGCGACAGTTTCAGATCTCCAGCTTATCAATGGAGTAGGTGAAGTGCTTTCGAATCGCATTATAAGGTTCAGGGATTCTTTTGAAGGAGGATTTATTCATGCGCTTCAACTTCAGGATGTATATGGATTAAGTACTGAGGTTATTGAGCGAATTGAAAATCGATTTACCGTTAAAACACCCAGGAATGTTCAGAAAGTAAATATCAATTCGGCCAAAACCGAACAACTGGTCATGGTACAACATATCGATTATGAGTTGGCCTATGAAATCATCCGGCAAAGAACCTTGCGTGACGGCTTTAGTTCTTGGGATGAATTAACAAAAGTTAAAGGTTTCCCACAATCCAAAATTGCTATAATTCAATTATATTTGTCGCTTGATTAAAGCATATTGCTATGACTGATATCTATTTCTCTGAAGAACATGAAATGTTTCGCACCAGTCTCCAAAAGTTTCTGGAGAAAGAGGTGAAGCCTCATGTTGATAAATGGGAAGAATCGGGTTCCATAGATAGATTTATCTGGAACCGGTTTGGAGAAATGGGGTACTTCGGACTACCATACCCCGAAGCATACGGAGGCCATGAATTGGATTTGTTTTACACGGTCATCCTTTTAGAAGAACTTCAAAAAGTGAATTCCGGTGGATTTGCAGCGGCCATTTGGGCACATACTTATCTGGCTATGACCCATCTCAATGCGGAAGGGAATCACCATATCAAACAAGAGTATTTGGCTCCGAGTATTACCGGAGAAAAAATTGGATGCCTTGCCGTTAGTGAACCATTTGGGGGTAGTGATGTTGCAGGTATGCGAAGTACGGCTGCCAGGCATGGGGAAACTTATATATTAAATGGTTCCAAAACCTTTATTACCAATGGATATTATTGCGATTATATGGTAGTAGCCGCAAAAACAAGCCCGGAATCAGGGAATAAAGGAATCAGCATGTTCGTGGTGGATAAGAACTCAAAAGGAGTTTCCGTTTCGAAATTAGATAAGTTGGGTTGGAGAGCTTCCGATACAGCCGAAATCGCCTTCGATAATTGTGAGGTTCCTGCAGAAAATTTGCTCGGTGAAGAAGGGAAGGGCTTTCCTTATATCATGCAACATTTTGCATTAGAACGATTGTTGATGGCCATTAATGCACACGCCCGGGCAGATTTCGCACTCGAATATGCTAAGCAATATATGAGTGAACGGAAAACCTTTGGCAAACATTTGAATGAATACCAGGCTTTACGGCATAAGTATGCTGAGCGTTATGCTGAGATGGACATGTGTAAGATCTACAATTATAATGTAGCCTATAAACTGAATAAAGGTGATTATCCGGTAAAGGAGGCGACAATTGCTAAACTGACTTCCACCAAGATGGCAGATGAGGTCATTTATGATTGCCTGCAATGGTTGGGTGGTTATGGTTATATGGAAGAGTATCCGATGGCAAGATTGTTCAGGGATAGCAGGCTGGGACCAATTGGTGGCGGAACCTCTGAAATACTCAGGGAGATCATTTCCAAAATGGTGATCGATGGTAAGGTATATAAGCCGGCAACACAAAAAAAATAATTTGAATTGCTAATTTTGAATTAGTTAGTATATTTGCCCCGGAAAATTTTAAAGAGAGGAGGTTAAGGCCTATGTTGAAAATTCCGATAAAAGAAAGTGAAAATATAGATAGAGCATTGAAGCGTTTCAAACGAAAGTTTGATAAAACAGGTACAATGCGTCAGTTGCGTGCTCGTAAGCAGTATACCAAGCCTTCTGTCAAGCGCAGGGCGATTGTTCAGAAAGCCGAGTATATTCAAAGCCTTCGCGATGCTGAAGACTTATAGTGAATAAAATAAATTTATATAAAATCCCGAACTGATCAGTTCGGGATTTTTTTATGCCTTTATTAATTGTTTTGTAAATTTAAGTCGATCGAATTACAATACCGTATGGCCTTCAAATCGTTCCTGGAGTATCTGGCTCTTGAAAAAAACTTCTCTGATCATACCATTAAAGCCTATGGTACAGATTTAAATGCATTCAGCGATTTCTGCAAAAGCGATTTCCAGTTAAGCCATATCAAAGATGCCGATTACACTATTATCAGAAGCTGGATTATTGAATTGGTTGACAAAGGATTATCCAACAGGTCTGTTAATAGAAAAATAAGCGCACTAAATTCATTCTACAAATATCTGCAGAAGACAGGTGATGTTTTAATAAATCCCCTGGCCAGGCATAAGGCATTGAAGACAGACAAGTCTGTTCAGGTTCCATTTTCTCAACAGGAAATGAAAACAGTTCTCGATGAACTGAATTTTGATGAATCATTTGAAGGGGTTCGGGATAAGGCCATTATTGAACTATTTTATTCCACCGGAATGCGACGTGCCGAATTAATAGAATTGAAGGTTACCGATATCGACTTTTCAAATGCCCAGGTAAAAGTGACTGGAAAACGCAACAAAGAAAGGATAATTCCATTACTTCAGGGAGTTCTTAAAACACTGGGAAATTATTTGTCAGAGAGGAACGACTTAAAATTGATCCTTGACGATCAGAAACTGTTTTTAACGAAAAAAGGTGCCAAAATCTATGAAACTCTTGTTTACAGAATTATAAATAGTTATTTTAGTGAGGCATCGCATAAGGTTAAAAAGAGTCCACATATTATCAGGCACTCATTTGCGACCCACCTACTGAACCAGGGAGCAGACCTGAATGCGGTGAAAGAATTGCTGGGTCATTCCAGTCTGGCCGCCACCCAGGTATATACGCATAGTAGTATTGCCGAACTCAAAAAAGTGCATGCCAAGGCTCATCCCCGGCGAAAAAAGACCAAATAAATTGTCTAACCTAAATCTGGACGTATGAAAGTAAACACACAGTCTGTAAATTTTAATGCCGATCAGAAATTGATCGATTTTATCCAAAGACGCATGACTAAATTAAGTCAGTACTACGATAAAGTAGTGACTTCTGATGTGTTTTTAAAAGTTGAAAATACCAGTGAAAAAGAGAACAAAATTTTTGAGGCCAGAATCCATGTTCCTGGTGATAGTTTTGTTGTCAGAAAAGTATGTAAAACTTTCGAGGAAGGAGCAGATTCTGCTGCAAGTACACTTGAGAGACAGCTCATCAAACACAAGCAAAAAATACGAACCTATCTGTAATTCAATTTTTTCAGTAAAAAGGTTTTGAATAAAAAAATAAATCAATACATTTGCAGTCCGTTAGAAATAGCGGACTTTTTTTATATAAAAAGGTGGTCTAAAGGCCGATATAGCTCAGCTGGCTAGAGCAGCTGATTTGTAATCAGCAGGTCGTGGGTTCGAGTCCCTCTATCGGCTCAGAAAGTAAAATTCAGGATAGTTAAACTAGGGACGAGAAGTTTATCCTGAGCGAGGTCGAAGGAAGTCCCTCTATCGGCTCAGAAGTTCTAAAAAATATTGGAGTATTTAGAGTTTGGGGAGATACTCAAGCGGCCAACGAGGACAGACTGTAAATCTGTTGGTTTTTACCTTCGCAGGTTCGAATCCTGCTCTCCCCACTTTTTTAGTGGATTTAACCGGAGTATAAAAAGGAAAAAATCCAGTAAATTTGCAAATAAACCGGATCGAACTCTAAACTAAAAAGAATAAGCGGGAGTAGCTCAGTTGGTAGAGCGTCAGCCTTCCAAGCTGAATGTCGCCGGTTCGAACCCGGTCTCCCGCTCAAAAGCGTTAGCTTTGGGCTGAACGTCGTCACGTTTAACGTGATCACCCGCTCAGAATTTAAGCCGGTGTAGCTCAGGGGTAGAGCGTTTCCTTGGTAAGGAAGAGGTCACGGGTTCAAATCCCGTCATTGGCTCGAAAATGAGGGACTTGAAAGGAACTCAAGGAAAATAAAATATTGAAGTGAATGAGTGACCAAGGTCACGCCTGCCTGCCGGCAGGCAGGGGTTCAAATCCCGTCATTGGCTCTTATTTTTGAAATAATAATTTGAACACTAATATTATATAACTAAGATTAAAATTTAAATCATGGCAAAGGAAACTTTTGATCGTTCCAAACCGCACTTGAATATAGGTACTATTGGACACGTAGATCATGGTAAGACTACATTGACTGCCGCTATTACAAAAGTATTGGCAGAGAAGGGTTTATCAGAAGCACGCGAATTCGATTCAATCGATAATGCTCCTGAAGAAAAAGAAAGAGGTATTACAATTAATACCGCTCACGTTGAATACCAAACGGCTAATCGCCACTACGCACACGTTGATTGTCCAGGTCACGCCGATTACGTTAAGAATATGGTAACTGGTGCGGCTCAGATGGATGGTGCAATCCTTGTGGTTGCTGCTACAGATGGTCCGATGCCACAAACCAGAGAGCACATCCTTTTAGGACGTCAGGTGGGAATTCCACGTATTGTAGTGTTCTTGAATAAGGTTGATATGGTTGATGACGATGAACTTCTTGAACTAGTTGAGATGGAAGTTAGAGAATTGTTATCATTCTACGATTATGACGGTGACAATAGCCCTGTTATTTCTGGTTCTGCACTTGGTGCATTAAACGGTGAAGACAAATGGGTTGACACTGTTATGGAGCTTATGGATGCTGTTGACACTTGGATCGAGCTGCCTGAGCGTGATGTAGATAAGCCATTCTTGATGCCTATCGAAGACGTATTCTCAATTACAGGTCGTGGTACTGTTGCAACAGGACGTATTGAAACGGGTGTTGCTAATACGGGAGATGGTGTTGATATCATCGGTATGGGAGCTGAGAAATTGACCTCTACTGTTACTGGTGTTGAAATGTTCCGTAAGATCCTTGATCGCGGTGAAGCCGGTGATAATGTAGGAATCCTATTGAGAGGTATTGAGAAAACTGAAATCCGTCGTGGTATGGTAATCTGTCACCCAGGTTCAATCACACCACACGCAAAGTTTAAAGCTGAAGTCTATATTCTTAAGAAAGAAGAAGGTGGTCGTCATACACCATTCCACAATAACTATCGTCCACAGTTCTACGTTCGTACAACCGACGTAACTGGTAATATCGTATTACCTGATGGAGTTGAAATGGTTATGCCTGGTGATAACTTGACGATTACAGTTGATCTTATCCAGCCAATTGCATTGAATGTTGGACTTCGTTTCGCAATTCGTGAAGGTGGTCGTACAGTTGGTGCAGGTCAGGTTACTGAGATTTTAGACTAAACAATAAGTTTACAATACAAAGTGAAGGTATTCCGGAATTTTACGGAATGCCTTGACTTGTATTACGGGTTTACCTGTCTGCCGACAGGCGGGGCTCAATACTGAGCGATCAAAAACAGGCGAATTCAAAAATAAGGAAGAGCCTTTTATAAAGCTCTTTCAGGGTTTACGGGTTTAGCTCAGTTGGTAGAGCACTGGTCTCCAAAACCAGGTGTCGGGAGTTCGAGTCTCTCAACCCGTGCGAAAGTATAAAGGGAGCACTTTTCAAGAGACGAGAAGTTTATCCCGAGCGGTGTCGAGGGGAGTCTCTCAACCCGTGCGAAAGTATTAAGGGAGCACTTTTCAAGAGACGAGAAGTTTATCCCGAGCATTATTGAGAAACAAAACATGTTTTGTTTCGAAGATACAAACCGAAGGTTGACGAGGAGAGTCTCTCAAACCATGCGAAGTGAAAAGGATAATTAAAGAATAGCAATAATGATCGATTATATCAAAGAATCATTTGAAGAACTAAAGAATCATGTTTCATGGCCAAACTGGGCTGATGCTCAAAATCTGACCGTGATCGTGGCCATCTTCTCAATCATTTTTTCATTGGCTATTTGGGGAGTAGATACCGTTTTTGGAAGGGTAGTAGAAATGTATTACGATCTATTAAGCTAATTGGGAATAGTCATGGCAGACCAGGGGATAGAGAAAAAATGGTACGTGGTTAGAGCGGTAAGCGGCCAGGAAAACAAGATCAAGACCTATATCGAGAATGAAATCGGACGATTAGGCCTGGAAGATTATGTAGAAGAAGTACTCGTACCAACTGAGAAAGTTATCCAAATCAGGAATGGTAAAAAAATAAACAAGGAAAAAGTTTATTTCCCGGGATATATCATGATTAAAGCAAACCTTAGTGGTGAGATTCCTCACATAATTAAGGCGATTACCAATGTAATAGGTTTCCTTGGTGAAACCAAAGGTGGTGACCCGGTGCCATTAAGGCCGGCTGAGGTTAACAGGATGCTCGGAAAAGTTGACGAGCTTTCCCTTGAAGCCGATGCGAATGTTGCTATTCCATATATAGTTGGAGAAACGGTGAAGGTTATTGACGGACCATTTAATGGCTTCGACGGAACCATTGAAAAAATCAATGAAGAGAAACGCAAGCTCGAGGTCATGGTGAAGATCTTCGGAAGGAAGACCCCATTGGAATTGAGCTATATGCAGGTTGAAAAAGTATAAAAAATTGTTACATATATAAAGACGTGCTTTACGCTTCCAATTTTAAGGCATGTCAAATTTAAATGTTTAAAAATGGCAAAAGAGTTAGGTAAAGTAGTTAAACTACAAGTAAGGGGAGGTGCAGCGAACCCATCGCCACCGGTTGGACCCGCTTTAGGTGCTGCTGGAGTTAACATCATGGAGTTCTGCAAACAGTTTAATGCCAGAACGCAGGACAAGCAAGGTAAAGTCTTGCCCGTTGTTATTTCGGTGTATAAGGATAAGTCATTCGACTTTGTCGTTAAAACACCCCCAGCTGCAGTACAATTATTGGAAGCGGCCAAGGTAAAGAAGGGTTCGGGTGAGCCAAACAGGATTAAAGTTGCCCGTGTAACCTGGGATCAGGTAAGATCTATAGCAGAAGACAAAATGGTAGACTTAAATGCGTTTACTGTTGATTCTGCAATGAAAATGGTTGCCGGTACAGCAAGGTCAATGGGCATAACTGTTAAAGGCGGTACAAAACCGAACTAAAATTCTTTATTGAAAAATGGCAAGATTAACTAAGAAACAAAAGCAGGCTGCAGAAAAACTTGAAAAAGGTAGACTCTACAGCCTTGAAGAAGCTTCTCAACTTATCAAAGAAGTCACCAACGTGAAGTTTGACGCCTCTGTTGATATCGCTGTGAGATTAGGAGTTGATCCTAAAAAAGCGAATCAAATGGTTCGTGGTGTGGTTACACTACCCCACGGAACAGGTAAGGATGTTAAAGTTCTGGCATTGGTAACACCCGATAAAGAGGATGAAGCTAAGAACGCCGGAGCCGACTATGTTGGCTTACAGGAGTATCTTGATAAGATCAAAGGTGGTTGGACCGATGTAGACGTAATTGTAACCATGCCAAGCGTTATGGGGAAATTAGGTCCACTAGGTCGGGTTCTTGGACCACGCGGACTTATGCCAAATCCTAAAACCGGAACGGTTACTATGGATATTGGTAAAGCTGTTAGTGATGTCAAAGCAGGTAAGATCGATTTTAAGGTGGATAAAACCGGGATCGTTCATGCCTCTATTGGAAAAGCATCATTCTCGGCCGATAAGATCGCGGGTAATGCCCAGGAATTATTGACAACCTTGGTCAGAATGAAACCGACGTCCTCAAAAGGTACATACATGAGAAGTATCTACATGTCAAGTACCATGAGTCCGAGTATTGCAATCGATCCTAAAGTCTACTAGTAGTAGTTAAAACCTTTTATTATGACAAGAGAAGAAAAATCACAAGTAATTAAAGAATTAACTGCTCAGTTATCGGATAATACAAATATCTATTTAACCGATATTTCAGGATTGAACGCAGGAGAAACCTCAGCATTGAGACGTGCCTGTTTTAAGGCCGGTGTCAAACTGTCGGTTGTAAAGAACACATTGCTTGAAAAAGCAATGGAAGCTTCAGAAAAGGAATTTGGTGAATTACCAGAAACCCTTAAAGGGAATACCTCAGTTATGTATTCTGAAACCGGAAATGCACCTGCAAAGGTGATCAAGGCTTTCAGAAAGAAATCTGAGAAACCCCTGCTTAAAGGCGCCTTCATTGAAGAGGCTATCTATGTAGGAGACGAACAATTGAATGTTCTTGTTGATATCAAGTCGAAAGAAGAATTGATTGGCGAGATTATCACAATTTTACAGTCGCCTGCTAAGAATGTTATTTCAGCGCTTCAATCGGGTGGTGGTAAATTATCAGGTATTCTGAAGACACTCTCTGAAAAAGAGGGGTAATTATATAGTACGCACTTTTTAAAACACATATTAAACACATTATTTAAAACGATAGAAAAATGGCAGATTTGAAAGATTTTGCAGAACAGTTGGTTAACTTAACCGTAAAGGAAGTAAATGAGTTAGCCGATATATTAAAAGAAGAATATGGCATTGAACCAGCTGCTGCTGCAGTTGCTGTTGCTGCTGGTGGCGGAGCCGCTGGTGGAGATGACGCCGCTGAGGAGCAGTCAGAATTTGACGTGATCCTTACAGCTCCAGGAGGTTCAAAATTAGCTGTTGTTAAATTAGTAAAAGAACTAACAGGCCTTGGACTTAAAGATGCTAAAGGATTAGTTGATAACGCACCATCTCCAATCAAGGAAGGTGTTTCTAAAGACGAAGCTGAAGGTCTTAAGTCATCTCTAGAAGAAGCAGGAGCCGAGGTTGAGCTTAAGTAAGCCAACCCTTAGCCTACAACATATGGTTTAGGTCTGGAGATTGACTCTCCGAGACCTAAACCCTTTTGTGTATATAATGGTATGTACACGCACTTTATAAATTTTAATTAAAATCTCGTCCGTCGATGCAAGCAAAACAAGCTGAAAGAATAAACTTCTCTTCTATTGTAAACCGTACGGAATATCCTGATTTTCTTGACATTCAGATCAAGTCATTCCAGGATTTTTTCCAGTTAGAAACGAAATCGGAAGAGCGCGAAGATGAAGGTTTGTACAACACCTTCATGGAGAATTTTCCAATTACGGATACCAGGAACCAATTTGTTCTTGAATTCCTGGACTACTTCATCGATCCTCCTCGCTACACCATTCAAGAGTGTATTGAACGCGGATTGACACACAGCGTGCCTTTAAAGGCTCGTCTTAAATTATATTGTACCGATCCGGAACATGAAGATTTCGAGACCATTGTACAGGATGTTTACCTCGGTACAATTCCGTATATGACCTCCAGTGGTACCTTTGTTATCAACGGGGCCGAACGTGTTGTTGTTTCTCAGCTTCACCGTTCTCCGGGTGTGTTCTTCGGACAATCATTCCACGCCAATGGTACAAAACTATATTCAGCTCGTGTTATCCCGTTCAAGGGTTCATGGATTGAATTTGCTACAGATATCAATAGCGTGATGTATGCCTATATCGATAGGAAGAAAAAATTACCGGTTACTACACTTTTCCGAGCTATAGGATATGAAAGGGATAAGGATATCCTTGAAATTTTCGACCTGGCAGAAGAGGTGAAATCAACCAAAACAGGCCTTAAAAAACACCTGGGTAGAAAGCTTGCAGCCCGCGTCTTAAAGACCTGGCATGAGGATTTCGTAGATGAAGATACCGGAGAGGTGGTTTCCATAGAACGTAACGAGATCGTTCTTGATCGGGATACGGTTCTTGAAAAAGATCATATCGAGGAAATCCTTGAATCGGGCTCAAAAACTATCCTCCTTCATAAAGAGGACAATCAAATGGCCGATTATGCCATTATTCATAATACCCTTCAGAAGGATCCTACGAATTCAGAAAAAGAAGCGGTTGAACATATCTACCGTCAATTGCGTAATGCCGAACCGCCTGATGAAGAGACAGCAAGAGGAATTATCGATAAACTCTTCTTCAGTGACCAGAGATATAACCTGGGAGAGGTAGGGCGTTACCGAATGAATAAAAAATTAGGTCTTGATGTCGATTATGATAAGCGCGTGCTTACCAAGGATGACATCATTACTATTATTAAATACCTGATCGAACTGATCAACTCAAAAGCTGAGATCGATGATATCGATCACCTTTCTAACCGTCGTGTTCGTACGGTGGGTGAGCAGTTATCATCGCAATTCGGCGTCGGACTTGCAAGAATGGCAAGAACGATTCGCGAGCGTATGAATGTTAGGGATAATGAGGTCTTTACCCCAATTGATCTGATCAACGCTAAGACACTGTCTTCGGTGATCAACTCATTCTTCGGAACAAACCAGCTCTCGCAATTCATGGATCAAACCAATCCACTTGCCGAACTGACACACAAACGTCGTCTTTCGGCCCTGGGGCCTGGTGGACTCTCCCGTGAACGTGCCGGATTCGAAGTTCGTGACGTGCACTATACACACTATGGACGATTGTGCCCGATTGAAACCCCGGAAGGTCCGAATATCGGATTGATCTCCTCACTTTCTGTTTATGCAAAAGTGAATTCAATGGGATTCATCGAAACACCATACCGTCCGGTTGATAAAGGTGTTGTTGACATTAAGGGTGACCCTATTTACCTCAGTGCAGAAGAGGAAGAAGATAAATTGATTGCACAGGCAACCGTTGAGGTTGATAAAAAAGGAAAGATCATTCACGATAAAGTGATTGCACGAATGGAAGGCGACTTCCCTGTAATTGAACCTCACCAGGTGCATTATACAGATGTGGCTCCTAACCAGATCTCGTCCATTTCGGCTTCATTGATTCCGTTCCTTGAACATGATGATGCGAACCGTGCTTTGATGGGATCGAACATGATGCGTCAGGCTGTTCCATTATTAAGGCCTGAAGCTCCAATTGTAGGAACCGGACTTGAGCGCCAGGTAGCTTCAGATTCTCGTGTATTGATAAATGCTGAAGGTGATGGTGTTGTAGAATATGTAGATTCTGATGAAATTGTTATAAACTACAACAGGTCCGAAGAAGAAGCTCTGGTTAGCTTTGATGGGGATAGCAAGTCCTATTCGTTGACCAAGTTCAGAAAAACGAATCAGGGCACCTCAATCAATCTTAAGCCTATAGTTAAGAAAGGGGATAAGGTTTCTAAAGGGCAGGTCCTTTGCGAAGGATATGCCACTAAAAATGGTGAGTTAGCCCTTGGTAGAAATATGAAAGTGGCTTTTATGCCATGGAAAGGATATAATTTCGAGGATGCCATCGTGATCTCCGAAAAAGTTGTTCGTGATGATATCTTTACATCCATCCATATCGATGAATATGCGTTGGAAGTTCGGGATACGAAACTGGGTAATGAGGAGTTGACTAACGATATTCCTAACGTTTCCGAAGAAGCGACTAAAGACCTGGATGAGCATGGTATGATCCGAATTGGTGCAGAGATCAAACCGGGAGATATCCTTATCGGTAAGATCACGCCTAAAGGTGAAAGTGATCCTACGCCTGAAGAAAAACTTCTTCGCGCCATCTTTGGTGATAAGGCCGGAGATGTTAAGGATGCTTCGCTTAAAGCTTCACCATCTCTTCATGGTGTTGTTATCGATAAAAAACTATTTGCTCGCGCCATTAAGGACAAGAGAAAACGAGCTAAGGATAAAGAAGATATTTCTCAGCTTGAGGATGTTTACGACAAGAAGTTCGAGGACCTTAAGTCGGTACTGATCGAAAAGCTGTTTAGTATCGTAGGTGGTAAAACAGCCCAGGGCGTCTTCAATGATCTTGGAGAAGAAGTCTTCCCGAAAGGTAAGAAATACACCCTGAAAATGCTTAACGCCGTTGATGACTATGCACACCTTGTTTCTGGTAAATGGACCACAGATAAGAAGATTAATGCATTGGTATCTGAATTGATCCACAATTACAAGATCAAGGAAAATGATCTTCAGGGATCACTACGACGTGAGAAATTTACCATTTCTGTTGGTGATGAACTTCCATCAGGAATCATTAAACTGGCCAAGGTCTATATCGCTAAGAAGCGTAAGCTGAAAGTGGGTGATAAGATGGCCGGTCGTCATGGTAACAAAGGTATTGTTGCACGTATCGTACGTGAAGAAGATATGCCGTTCCTTGAAGATGGTACTCCTGTTGATATCGTTCTGAATCCGCTTGGTGTACCTTCCCGAATGAATATCGGTCAGATTTATGAGACCGTATTGGGATGGGCCGGACAAAATCTTGACAGAACTTTTGCAACACCGATTTTTGATGGTGCTACTATCGATCAGATCAATGACCTGACCGATGAGGCCGATGTGCCACTTTACGGTCATACTTACCTCTATGACGGTGGAACAGGAGCGAGATTCGACCAGGCTGCCACAGTGGGTGTGATATACATGCTGAAACTCGGCCATATGGTTGATGATAAGATGCACGCCAGGTCAATCGGACCATACTCCCTGATTACACAGCAACCATTGGGTGGTAAAGCCCAGTTTGGTGGTCAGCGTTTCGGAGAGATGGAAGTTTGGGCACTTGAGGCCTATGGTGCTTCAAGTACACTTAGAGAGATCCTTACCGTTAAATCGGATGATGTTATAGGACGAGCCAAGACTTACGAGGCAATCGTTAAGGGTGAACCGATGCCGGAACCCGGATTGCCAGAATCATTCAATGTATTGATGCATGAATTGAAAGGTCTCGGATTAGACATACGATTAGAAGAATAGACAACACAATATTTCAATAAGAACCATATAAATATTATGGCAAGAAAACAAGATAAGAATCCAATTCAGAGATTTAATAAAATCTCCATCGGTTTGTCTTCACCAGAGGCCATTTTGGCGGCTTCAAGAGGTGAGGTACTCAAACCTGAAACGATCAACTACAGGACACATAAGCCTGAGCGCGATGGCTTGTTTTGTGAGCGTATTTTTGGCCCTGTTAAGGACTATGAATGTGCTTGTGGTAAGTATAAACGTATTCGATATAAAGGGATAGTTTGTGACCGATGTGGTGTTGAAGTAACAGAAAAGAAAGTTCGTCGTGACCGTGTAGGTCATATCAACTTGGTTGTACCTGTTGCTCATATCTGGTATTTCCGCTCGCTTCCTAATAAAATAGGATATCTGCTGGGTCTTCCGTCCAAGAAATTGGATATGATCATATATTATGAGCGTTATGTAGTCATTCAACCAGGTGTCGCTACTAATGCCGAAGGTGAAACCCTTCAGAAAATGGAATTCCTTACTGAAGAGGAGTATCTGAATATCATGGAGGCTATTCCTCAGGAAAATCAATATTTAGATGATTCCGATCCTAATAAGTTTATCGCAAAAATGGGAGCGGAATGCCTGATCGACCTTTTATCAAGAATCGATCTTGATGAATTGTCATTCCAGTTAAGGCATAAAGCCAATAATGAGACGTCTAAGCAACGTAAAAATGAAGCCTTAAAACGTCTTCAGGTTGTGGAAGCCTTCCGTGAAGCCAATGACAACAGGGAAAATAATCCCGAATGGATGATCATGAAGGTCGTTCCTGTTATTCCACCGGAATTACGTCCGCTGGTACCACTTGATGGTGGCCGTTTTGCTACTTCAGATTTGAATGATCTCTATCGTCGTGTAATTATTCGTAACAACCGATTGAAGCGTCTCGTCGAGATCAAAGCTCCTGAAGTTATTCTTAGGAATGAGAAACGTATGCTTCAGGAATCTGTTGATTCATTATTCGACAATACCAGAAAATCATCTGCGGTTAAGACCGATTCTAACCGTCCGTTGAAATCACTGTCAGACTCGCTTAAAGGAAAGCAAGGACGATTCCGTCAGAACCTTCTTGGTAAACGTGTTGATTATTCTGCACGTTCGGTAATCGTTGTTGGACCTGAATTGAAACTATTTGAATGCGGACTGCCGAAAAACATGGCAGCCGAACTTTATAAGCCTTTCGTGATCAGAAAGCTGATCGAGCGCGGTATAGTAAAAACCGTAAAATCTGCTAAGAAGATCATCGACAGGCGTGAACCGGTCGTTTGGGATATTCTCGAAAATGTATTGAAAGGACATCCTGTTCTTCTGAACAGGGCTCCAACACTGCACCGCCTTGGTATACAGGCTTTCCAGCCTAAACTGATCGAAGGTAAGGCCATCCAGTTACACCCATTGGTATGTACGGCATTTAACGCTGACTTCGATGGTGACCAGATGGCAGTGCATTTACCACTGGGTCCGGAAGCGATTCTGGAATCTCAGTTATTGATGCTGGCTTCACATAATATTCTGAACCCGGCTAACGGTTCGCCAATTACGGTTCCGTCTCAGGATATGGTACTCGGATTGTACTATATGACCAAGATGCGTAAATCAACTAAGAAGGAGCCTGTCACAGGTGAAGGACTGACCTTTTATTCTCCTGAAGAAGTTGTGATCGCTTATAATGAAGGACGAGCCGATCTGAATGCTCAGATCAAGGTGAGGGTAATGGACTTCAATGATGAGGGTGAGCTGACCAGGCAGATTATTGAAACTACGGTAGGCCGTGTGCTTTTCAATGAAAAAGTACCTGAGCAAGCCGGTTTCGTTAATGCCGTTCTGACTAAAAAATCATTGAGAGATATCATCGGAAGGATCTTAAAGGTAACAAGTGTTCCTGAAACAGCACATTTCCTTGATGAGATCAAAGACCTTGGATATAAATTCGCCTTCCAGGGTGGATTGTCATTCAGTCTTGGTGATATTATCATTCCTGAAGAAAAATTAACCATGATCGACGACGCCAACAAACAGGTTGACGGTATCATGGCTAACTATAATATGGGTCTGATTACTAATAACGAACGTTATAACCAGGTGATCGATATCTGGACATCAACCAATGCCGAATTGACCGAGCTGTCGATGAAGCGTATTAGCGAAGACCAGCAAGGGTTTAATTCAGTGTTTATGATGCTGGATTCCGGAGCAAGGGGATCTAAAGAACAGATCCGACAGCTAACCGGTATGCGTGGTTTGATGGCCAAGCCTAAGAAATCGACTGCCGGTGGTGGTGAGATTATTGAAAACCCGATTCTTTCGAACTTTAAGGAAGGGCTTTCAATTTTAGAATACTTTATCTCTACCCACGGTGCACGTAAAGGACTTGCAGATACGGCATTGAAAACTGCCGATGCAGGATACCTGACTCGTCGATTGGTAGACGTATCCCAGGATGTTATCGTTAATATCGATGACTGTGGTACGCTTCGAGGTGTGACGATATCTCCATTGAAGAAAAATGAGGAAATCGTTGAAACGCTAGAAGAGCGTATCTCTGGACGAGTTTCTCTTTACGATATCTATCACCCGAACACAGAAGAGCTTCTGGTTTCAGCTGGTGAATTAATCAGTGATGAGCTGGCTAAGATTATCGACGATTCTCCAATAGATGCTGTTGAGGCACGTTCACCATTAACCTGTGAGGCCAAGAAAGGAATCTGTGCAAAATGCTACGGACGAAACCTGGCTACCGGTAAAATGGTTCAGCGAGGAGAAGCAGTTGGTGTAATTGCAGCCCAATCCATTGGGGAACCTGGTACACAGCTAACACTGCGTACGTTCCACGTGGGTGGTATCGCCGGAAACATTTCCGAAGAGAATAAAATCATCGCCAAGTATGATGGTATTGCAGAAATCGAAGATTTAAGAACCGTAAAAGGTGTAGATGCCGATGGTAAGAAAGTTGACATCGTAATCTCTCGTTCTTCTGAAATGAAACTGGTTGATGAGAAGACAGGAATTTCATTGAGTACCAAGAACATTCCTTATGGTTCTACCATTTTTGTGAAACCAGGCAAGAAAGTTAAAGAAGGTGATGTGGTATGCCAGTGGGATCCGTATAATGGTGTGATCATTTCTGAATTCTCTGGTAAGGTTCGTTATGAGAACATCGATCAAGGTATAACCTTCCAGGTTGAGATCGATGAGCAAACCGGATTCCAGGAAAAAGTAATCGTAGAATCCAGAAATAAGAAACTGATCCCAACCCTTCATATCGAAGATGCGAAAGGCAATGTCGTACGTTCGTACAACCTGCCTGTTGGAGCTCACCTTATGATTGATGACAGTGAGAAGATTACAGTAGGTAAGATCCTTGTGAAAATACCGCGTAAATCGGCTAAAGCAGGTGATATTACTGGTGGTCTTCCTAGGGTAACCGAGCTGTTTGAAGCACGTAACCCTTCCAACCCTGCGGTTGTAAGTGAGATAGATGGTGTGGTTTCATTCGGTAAGATCAAACGGGGTAACCGTGAAATTATCGTTGAATCTAAAATAGGTCAGATCAAAAAATACCTTGTGAAACTTTCGAACCAGATCCTGGTTCAGGAGAATGATTTCATCAAGGCCGGAATGCCATTGTCTGATGGTTCAATTACACCAAAAGACATCTTGAATATCAAAGGCCCATCTGCCGTTCAGCAGTATTTGGTTAACGAGGTTCAGGAGGTATACCGACTTCAGGGTGTTAAGATCAACGACAAACACTTCGAGGTGGTTATTCGCCAGATGATGAGAAAGGTTATGATCAATGATTCAGGAGATACTATCTTCCTTGAGAATCAACTGGTTCATAAATCGGATTTCATCGAGGAGAACGACGAGATCTTCGGTAAGAAAGTTGTTGAAGATGCTGGAGATTCAGAAAACCTGAAAGAAGGGCAGATCATTACTTCGCATGAGCTTAGGGATGAAAATTCACGATTGAAGCGTGAGGATAAGAATGTTGTTGTTGCACGTGATGCACGTCCTGCAACGGCTACGCCAATACTTCAGGGAATAACCAGGGCATCGCTTCAAACCAAGTCGTTTATTTCGGCTGCATCCTTCCAGGAAACTACGAAGGTGTTGAATGAAGCTGCCGTCAATGGTAAGATCGATACCCTTGAAGGCTTGAAAGAGAACGTTATCGTTGGCCATAAGATCCCTGCCGGAACCGGTATGAGAGATTATGATTCTATCATCGTTGGATCTAAAGAAGAATTCGATGAGATGATGCAGGCCAAAGAAGAGATGAATTACAATTAATGAAATAGGAACTTTTGCATCTTAATGATGCAAGAGTTCCGTCATTGAATTAATCCCGGCCTTGTGCCGGGATCTTTTTTCCCAATCTTTAGAAAATTAAAAAAGTCAAAACCATGGCAGAACAAAAGAAACAAAATCCGAAACAAGGCCAGATCAATATTGAACTGGATGAAAAGGTAGCCCAGGGAATCTATTCAAACCTGGCCATTATAAACCACTCGGTTTCAGAATTCGTACTGGATTTCATCAGTATTATGCCAGGTGTTCCTAAAAGCAAAGTAAAATCAAGAATCATTCTTACGCCTCAGCATGCCAAACGTTTGGCAAAGGCATTAAATGAAAATGTAAGGAGATTTGAAAAGGCTCATGGTGAAATCAAAGATTACGATAAACACCCAATGCCGCTAAATTTTGGTCCGACAGGGCAGGCCTAATTCATTGGTGGGTTATCGAAATGTTTAATTACGATAAACACCCAATGCCGCTAAATTTTGGTCCGACAGGGCAGGCCTAATTCCTTGGTGGCTTATCGAAATGTTTTATTACGATAAACACCCAATGCCGCTAAATTTTGGTCCGACAAGACAGGCATAAAAAAATCCCCTCAAAGTAGGGCTTAAGGGGACTCTTTCTGAAGGCAAATATTTTTAAGTTCTTTAATTATACAGCCTCCTTTTTGTTATAGTGGAATTTCAAAGCTGCTGAAGGACAGCGTTTTACTTGTTCTATTATACGTTCGGTCTCTTCACCATCTAAATTGATCCATGGGATGACCGATGTTCTAAATACTTCACTTAATTCGCGTGCACATTTTTCTGCGTGAATGCAGACAGAAGGTTCGTAGGTAACAGTAATTTCTTTATTACTGTAAATATTGTCGTAGGTGTCCATAAGTGTTCAAATTTTGGGGTTTTGAATCTTATCTAAGTTAATTATGAGGCGCTAGCAGATATTTAAAAATTCGGCTAAATGTAAGAAAAATTTGATAAAATGCAATGCGTTGCAAAAAAATACGATGAACGTTACTTTTTTATGATTGATTTATCGAATAGATAATACCTTGATTATCAATCGAATTCAGAAGAATAATGAAATTTGATGCTGGGATATTTCTGTTCCGTCATCTGCAAGGAGAAGGCTGAGTCTGCCAGGAACACCATTTGACCATGTTTATCCTTAGCCAGGAATTTCTGCTTGACCCGCTTGAATTCAATGAATTCATTATTGGCCGCGTCTTCCGGTTCAACCCAGCATGCCTTGTGAACATTCAGGTTTTCATAAGAACATTTGGCTCCATATTCATGTTCTAACCTGTATTTGATCACATCATACTGCAGGGCACCAACGGTGCCAATTACCTTTCGTCCATTTAAATCCAGGGTAAACAACTGGGCCACACCTTCATCCATAAGCTGGTCAATGCCTTTATACAGCTGTTTGGCCTTCATGGGGTCTGCATTGTTGATATAACGGAAATGTTCCGGTGAAAAGCTAGGTATACCTCTGTAATTCAGGATTTCTCCTTCGGTTAAGGTATCACCTATTTTAAAATTTCCGGTATCGTGTAATCCCACAATATCGCCGGGATAGGAGATGTCAACGACCTGCTTCTTTTCGGCAAAAAAGGCATTCGGACTGGAGAACTTCAGTTTTTTATTATGCCTGACATGCAGGTAGGGCGTGTTTCTTTTGAATTCTCCGGAAACGATCTTGATAAAGGCTAAACGGTCGCGGTGGTTGGGATCCATATTAGCGTGGATTTTAAACACAAAGCCTGTGAATTTCTTCTCATCCGGTTTCACCAAACGCTCATCACTTTGTTTTGGACGTGGGGGAGGAGCGATTTCGATAAAGCAATCCAATAGCTCACGAACTCCAAAATTGTTTAATGCCGAACCATAGAAAACCGGTTGCAGCTGTCCGTCGAGGTAGGCCTGTTTATCAAAGTCGGGATAAACCTCGGTCACCAGTTCAATCTCTTCCCGAAGGAGATCGGCAGTATCCTCACCAACAAGTCCATTAAGTGAAGGGTCGTTAAGATCGGTAATTTCTAAGGTCTCCTCAATATCTTTTTTGGGATCTCCGGTAAACAGGTTGATGTTCTTTTCCCAAATGTTATAAATGCCTTTAAAGTCATATCCCATCCCGATAGGAAAGCTCATTGGTGTCACTTTAAGGCCTAGTTTCTGTTCGATTTCGTCTAAAAGGTCAAAGGCATCTTTTCCTTCGCGGTCCAGTTTATTGATAAAGACGATCATGGGAATATGCCGCATGCGACAGACTTCCACGAGTTTTTCGGTCTGTTCCTCAACACCTTTGGCTACATCAATAACTACTAT